>JBPCKH010000045.1:0-4752 GCA_051004475.1 Candidatus Limnocylindria bacterium
CTACCCCGGGCGCACCCCCCAGGAGATCAGTGCCGCGCACGCCGCCGCCACGGTGCAACCACCATCAGCGTTCGTCGAGGGCGTTCCGGACCGGCTCGATGATGCGATTCTCCAGGCGCTGCGGCGCGATTCCACGCAACGCTTCCACACCGCCGATGCAATGGCCAGGGCGCTCGAGGCGGCCGAATTCGTCGCGCGCGACGCGGACGAGACGCGCGTCATCTCCACGCCGAAGCCCCCAGCCGACCCGCGACCCGTGAATCGAGGGTATGTCCCGCCGCCCGCGCCGGCCCGACCGCCACCGCCGGCCGCACTTGCACCCTCGCCTGCCCCTTCGCGCGCACCCGACCGTCGGCCCGAGCCTCGGCGTTCCTCCAAACGCAGGGGATTGCTGGGTGGCCTCGGCACGCTGCTGATCCTGGGGGCGGTCGCGGTCGTGGTCGCGTTGGTCATCTTCCCCCTGCTGAACATCGACATCGGCGGGGGAAGTGGCGAAGGCGGGGAAGGGACGCCGGCTGTGTCTCCTTCCGCGGCGACACAGCCCTCGGCCGAACCCGGCACCGTCTCGATACCGCAAACCGTTGGACTGGCGACGGCCGATGCCATCGAGGCCGCGAGCGAAGCCAACCTCAACTGGAGGGTCGAGTGCGCGGAAAATCGGGACCAGCCCGAGGGGATCATCGGCCAGGAACCGCCGGCGGGCACATCGGTCGCGCCGGGCAGCCGCTTCACCATGTTCTCTGCGCGCATCTCCGACTGCACCTGAGCGACCTATACTCCGCCGGTCCCGGTACGCACCCGCACGAAGGAGTCGATTGAGCATGCGCCTGCGCGCAATGAGCGGCCCGCCAGCCAGCGTCGAGGCGGATGTCCTCGCCGTCCCGGTCTATCGCGAGGACGCGGAGATGTCAGGCGATCTCGCCGAACTGGATGCGGCGTCCGGTGGCGCCATCAGTGCGGCGATCGAGTGGGGTGAGTTCAACCCGCTCGAGCACGCATCGGCACTCATCGGCGGCGGTGATCTGCCTGCCGGACGCATCCTCCTCATCAACGCCGGTTCGCGAGGTCGCGGCGCGTGGCGAGCTCGGCGCCTGGCGCAGGTCGCGACTCGACAGCTGAACGGGCGCGGCGCCACGACACTGGCACTGTGGCTTCGCGACGATGAGGGCGACGACGCATGGTCGGCCGCGGCAGCAGGGGCAGTCGCCGGAACCTATCGCGCCACGGCGGTCTACGGCCGCGTTCGCGATACGGAGGCCATGAAGCGCTCGATCAGCGAGGTGATCTGCATTGGCGCAGGATCGCAGGATGCGCTCGAGCGCGGCATGGAGATCGGTGAGGGGACCGCCTTCGGTCGAGACCTCGCCAACCGATCGGCCAATGACCTGTACCCGGAGCGCATGGCGGAAATCGCCCGAGAGCTGGAGGCCGATGGGTGCACGGTCGAGGTGCTCGAGCCGGAGCAGATGGCCGAGCTGGGAATGGGGCTCCTGCTCGGCGTCGGCCAGGGGGCGGCGCACGGTCCGCGGCTCATCGCGATCAGGCTGCCGGGCTGGGAGACGGCCGCGGATGGGGATCGGCTCGCCATCGTGGGCAAGGGCGTCTGTTTCGACTCGGGGGGCATCAGCATCAAGCCGGCCGAGAGTATGGGCGACATGAAGCACGACAAGTGCGGAGCCGCGGCCGTGATCGCCGCCGCACGCACGGTGGCGCGGCTTGCGCCGGGGACACCGCTGATGGCGGTTGCGCCGATGGTCGAGAACATGCCCGGGGGCAATGCTCAGCGTCCCGGTGACGTGGTGAAGGCCATGAACGGGATGACGGTCGAGGTCACGAACACGGACGCTGAGGGCCGGCTCATCCTGGCCGATGCCATGACCTGGGCGGAGGGACAGGGGGCGACCCACATCGTCGATGTCGCGACCCTGACTGGCGCCCAGGTGATCGCGTTCGGCGACCAGATTGCTGCCTACTTCGCCCGCCCGCGCGACTGGGGTGATCGGGTTGCCGCAGCGGCGGAGCGTGCGGGTGAATGGTTCTGGGAGATGCCACTGGCCGTCGAGTACCGTGCCGGCTACGACTCGCCGCACGCCGACATCGTCAACTCCGGCACGCGCGACGGATCGCTCATTAAGAGCGCGGTGTTTCTTTCCGAGTTCGTGACGGTGCCGTGGGTCCACCTTGATATCGCCGGAACGGCCTACCTGACCACTGAAAAGCCGTATGGCCCGAAGGGCGCAACTGGATCCGCGGTCGCCGCACTGGTGCAGCTGGCACTCGATTTCAGGTCGGGAGCGTCACCCGACTAGCCTGCACGACGGTTGCACGGGTGCCGCACTGGCCGGGTTCCACCGATATACCCGTCGGGATTCTGGCGGGAAGGAGTTGTTCGCGGCTGACGTTCGTGGTGAGTGCCGAAATATCCGTCAAAGCAGGCCTGACGAGCCTTCCGCGCACGATTTCACCGATATTTCGCTGCGGCTGCAAGCGTGTGCTCGACGCCGAGGCAACGGTCAGGCTGCCGGCGAACCGAAATTAGCCGAAAGCCGGCTCGGCCTCGTGGAGCTTGGTGAGCGAAGAGCCCCGGCCGCGTGGCCGGGGCTCAGATCGGTCTAGCGGTCGCCGTCTACGGCGTCGCGAACCTTGTCCTTGGCTTCGCCCCACTTGTTCTGAAGGTTGCCCTCGGCCTGGTCCTTCTTTCCCTCTGCCTCGGTGCTGTGGTCATCGGTGGCGTCGCCCCACTCTTCCTTGATCTTGCCACCGGCCTCCTTGAGGGGGCCTTCGACGCGGTCACTGTCCACGATGTGATCCTCCCGTATTGCACGCCGGCCGGGTGCCGGCCTGCCCATCCTCTTGGCACTATGCGTGCCAGAGATTGTGGGTGGCGGTTGGACCATCGGCCTATGGCGGGGTGACACATTGACTCTAGGATGGGTGGTGCCGCCGTGCACCGGGCGCGACGCGTCGAACAACGAAAGGTTGGCCGGAGCGTGAACCCAGCGATCATCGCCATCGGCGGTCTGTTTGCGGTGGGTGGTGCGCTGGCGGAGCGGTTGGCCAGCGTGTGGCCGGCCGACGAGGCGCAGGGCCGTCCATTCGGGTGGCGCACGGTGGCGATCGCCGGTGCGAGCGGTCTGGTGGCCGCAGGGATCGTGGCGCGCTCGCAGTTACCGTGGTGGGCGACCGGGGTCTATCTCCTCCTGCTCGCGCTCCTTCTCGTTCTGACCGCGACGGACCTCGAGCAGCGTCGCCTTCCCCACCTGATACTCGACCCGCTCATCCTGCTGGCGGTCCTGTTCGTCCCCGTCAACCCGGGCGTGCAGCTGCTTGACGCACTCATCGGCGCGGCAGCGGCCGTTGCGTTCCTCGGAGCCCTGGCGCTCGTCGTGCGTGGTGGCCTGGCGCTCGGCGACCTCTATCTCGTCGCCCCCATCGGACTCATGCTCGGCTGGCCGGCGATCTTCAGTGCCCTGTTCGCTGCCGCCTTCCTGTCTGCCGGCGCCAGCCTGGTGTTGCTGGCCGCGCGGCGCGTCGGGATGCGGAGCTACATTCCGTTCGGACCGTTCCTGGTGGGCGGAGCGGTCTTCGTGCTTCTCCTGGATGACCGGGTGCTTCGGGTCGTCCGCTAGGAGCCTCGGGAGCATGGCGTTTCTTCGTATAGACGCGACGGCGGGCTGTTCAGCGCGCTCTTGGTGACGCGACGGACCGAGCTCATTCGACCCGTACTCCTGCGGCTGGTACCCTTCGAGCGATGCATCCGGCTCTCCAGCGGCGGCGCCGTCACTTGATGATGACCCGTCGCACCACGCGTCGCGGCGGACAGCGCCGTGGGCTTGCGACGTTCCTCCTCGTCACGTTCGGCGTCTTCGGGCTGATGTTCGCAGGGTCGATCGTCGGAACCACGGGCGGCATGCTGGCGGCCTACAACTACTTTGCATCCGACCTTCCGGAGCCCAGGGTCCTCGACGGCATCCAGCCTCAGCAGTCGACCTATGTGTACGACCGAACCGGTGAGCAGCTCCTGGCGCGCTTCGAATGCCAGAACCGCGAGGCGGTCAGTTTCGGGACCCTTCCCGACGTGATCTGGCAGGCGACCGTGGCCAGCGAGGACCGCACCTTCTGGGAAAACAACGGGGTTGATTTTCAGGGGATCGTGCGCGCCGCCCTTGCGAACCTCGAGGCCGGCGAGATCGTGCAGGGCGCCTCAACCATCACCCAGCAGGTGATCGACTACGCCCGGGTCCTCGCCGCAGAAGGAGAGTCGACCCAGGTCGACCCGGTCGCGTCGCCCGAGGCGAGCCTCGGCGAGATCGACCCCGACGCGCCGGCAACTGATTCGGAGGCCGCAGAGGAGGAAGAGGCCGACGTCTGCCAGCCGCCCGAGCCGACCAACTCGACCGACATCGAGGACAAGATTCGCGAGAACATCCTGGCCATGCAGGTCACGGCGGCCTACCCCGGACGCGGTGGCAAGGAGCGGATCCTCGAGACGTACCTCAACCTCATTTACTACGGCAACGGCTCGTACGGCATCAAGGCCGCAGCTGCCAACTACTTCGGCGTGTCGAACCTCGAGGATATGAGCATTGCACAGGCTGCCTTCCTCGCGGCGCTGCCGCAGGCACCATCGTTCCTCGACCCGTATCAGAACCCCAACTCAAACCTGGACGATCCCGAGGCCGGAGCCGCCGACGCGATCCGCGAGCGGGACCTGGTGCTCGGGGCCATGCAGGAAGAGGGATACATCACGGC
>JBPCKH010000046.1:0-8168 GCA_051004475.1 Candidatus Limnocylindria bacterium
CGGCGGATCCTCGTCCACCATTTCCCGATCGCACCGAGGAGCCCGACGAGGACGATCTTCCCCGCCGCCTGCTCGAGTGTCGGGCCCGTCGCGCCGCGTCGCCCCTGCTCGGGGAGCGAGATGGCACCGCGCCGCTGATGCGTCGCGAGCCGCGCGAATCGGATCTACCCGAGGCACCCACCGAGCCGATGCCGCTGGCGCTCCTGGTCGACGCGCTGGAACGATTGGCCGCCATCCCGGAGCCGGTGGCGCCCCCACCGGAGATCGTTGCCCGTGAGATCACAATCGGCCAGCAGATCGCCGTGCTCCAGGCGGCGCTCACCCACGGCGGTCGGATCGTGCTCCAGGCGATCCTGGCCCGATGTCGCTCACGGACCGAGGCGGCCATCACCTTCCTTGCCACGCTCGAGCTTGTGCGCCGCCGGCAGGTGACCGCACGCCAGGATGACCTGTTCGGCCCCATCGTGATCGAATCGACGCTGGAGGCACGCCGATGAACGACCGCGAGATGCCGGAGAACCTCGGCGCCTATTACGAAGCACTTCTGTTCATTGCCGAGCGTCCGCTGAGCTCGACCGAGCTCGGTGAGCTGGCTGACATTCCGGGGCTGCAGGCAGAGGCAGCCCTGGCAGCCCTCGCCGAGATGCTCCTTGAGGATGCGCGCGGCATTCGGCTCCAGCGACATGACGACGCATGGCAGCTCGTGACTGCGCCCGAGGTCGGCGCCCGGTTGGCGGCCTACGCCGCGCGCGAGCAGGCGCGGCTGACGCCGGCTGCGCTCGAGGCGCTGGCGGTCGTGGCGTATCGGCAGCCGTGCACGCGGGGCGACCTCGAGCGGGTCCGCGGGGTGGACTCCGATTACGTCATCCGCTCGTTGCTGCATCGGCGACTGGTGGTCGAGGTCGGCAGGCGGGACACGCCCGGCAGGCCGGTCCTGTTCGGCACCACCTTCACCTTCCTTGAACGATTCGGGCTGACGTCACTCGACGATCTGCCACCGCTGTCGAGCGATGCCGCCCACCTCACCGCACTGACCGAGCCAGCGGTTGCTGCCGATGGCGAGTGAACGCCTTCAGAAGCTCATCGCACGAGCCGGGCTCGCCTCCCGCCGCGGCGCCGAGGTGCTGATCGTCGATGGTCGCGTTCGCGTCAATGGCTCGGTGGCGCGCATCGGCGCATCGTCCGATCCCGCGGTCGATCGGGTCGAGGTGGACGGGTGCGCCTTGCCATCCGCGTCTCGCTCGGTGCACCTCGCCGTTCACAAGCCTCCCGGCTATCTCACCTCCGCGCACGATGAGCGCGGCCGACGATCGGTCGTTGGGCTGGTGGAAGCCAAAGACGAGCGCCTCTGGCCGGCCGGGCGGTTGGATGCCGAGTCGGAAGGGCTCATGATCCTCACGAACGACGGGGAGTGGGCGAACCACGTCCTCCACCCGCGCTACGGCAACCAGCGCGAATACGCGGCGCTCGTGTCGCCCGCCCCGACGCGCGCCGTCCTTCAGCAGCTTCGTGATGGCGTGATCCTCGACGACGGTCCGGCCCGCCTGCTGGACGCCACCTTCGCCCTGCCGCCTCCCGAGGTGGAGCGGGAGCGAGTCGAAGCTGGCATCTGGCTTAAGCTGACGATCGGCGAGGGGCGCAAGCGGGAGGTGCGGCGTCTTTTCCGCGCCGTCGACGCGCGGGTCGAGCGGCTGGTCCGCACGCGGATCGGGACGCTGCGCATCAACGGCCTGCGCTCAGGTCAGTGGCGCAACCTTCGGCCCACCGAGATCGCCTCGTTGGTCGGCGAGCGCCGATGACGCTCGTGGTCGCGATCGACGGGCCGTCGGGCGTCGGCAAGAGCACGATCGGGCACGCCCTTGCTCAACGGATCGACGCAACGTTCGTCGACACCGGGCTGATGTACCGCGCCCTTACCCTGGCGGCGCTCGACCGCGATACCGACCTCGAGGACGGCACGATCCTCGGCGGCCTGGCGTCCGCGTCCCTGATCGAGGTGGAGCGACCGCGCCCCGACCAGGCCGATCGGCTCGAGACGGTCCTGCTCGATGGCCGCGATGTCACCCTGGAGGTCCGCGTTCCGCGCGTTGATCGCGCGGTGAGCGCCGTCAGTCGTCACGCCGAGGTGCGCGACGCGATGCTCGGCGTTCAGCGCTCGGCCGCTCTTCGCGGAGACGTTGTCATGGTCGGACGCGACATCGGTACCGTCGTGCTGCCCGACGCAACCCTGAAGGTCTATCTCAACGCAGCTGCCGAGGTGCGTGCCGCTCGTCGTGCTGCCGAGATGGGTGCGCCGGATCGGACCAATGCCTATCTGGACGAGATCCGGCGTCGCGACACGGCCGACTCCGAGCGCGACGTGGCTCCGCTGCGCGTTCCACCCGGCGCGCTCGTCCTTGACACCGGCGAGATCGGCGTGAATGGCTGCGTGGATGCCATCGTCGACGGCCTGGAGGCGATTGGTGGGTAGCTGGTTCTTCCATCCTTGCGCCGCGTTCGTCGGGTGGCTTGGGCGAATTCTGTTTCGCGCGCGCTTCGAAGGTGCCGAGCACGTGCCGCGCACGGGGGCCTTCATCCTCGTGTCGAATCATTGCTCGAATCTCGATCCGCCGCTGGTCGGATGGGCGACCGCCAACCAGGTCGGCCGGATCATCCACTTCATGGCCAAGATCGAGATGCGCAGCTGGCCCGTGCTCGGCTGGTTGGCGACGCAGTCGGCGGTCGTCTTCGTTCGCCGTGGGGAGCAGGATCGAGCTGCGCAACGCCAGCTGCTCGCAGCGCTTGCCGACGGGCGCCCGGTCGGCCTCTTCGTCGAGGGTACTCGCTCGCGTGATGGACACCTCAAGGCCGTCAAGCCCGGCGCGGCGTGGCTGGCATTGACCGCGGACGTGCAGATCCTGCCCGTCGGCATCGCCGGCACGCAACGGATCTTCCCCGGTCGCTCGCGCTGGCCACATGCCACGCGCATCACGATTCGCATCGGTGAACCATTCTTGCTGCCCGCCCGGTCGTCCGGTCGATTGGATCGCGAGGCGCTCGCGGCCGGGACTGCCAGGATCACGCATGAGATCGCCGCGCTGCTGCCACCGGAGCAGCGACCGGTTGGATGACGCTCCGCAATCTCGGCCGATGCCCGCCGATGGAGGCGACCCTGATGACCTGGAACGGTCGTTGCGACGTATCCCGAATAGAATGCAGGCGATGACTACGGCAACACGACCCGACGTTCGCATCGCCGAACGTGCCGGATTCTGCTACGGCGTGCGGTTGGCGATCGACAAGGCAAAACACGCGCGCACCGAGGGCAAGGAGGTCACCACCCTCGGCCAACTCGTCCACAACCCGGGCATCAAGGCCGACCTGTCCGACCGAGGCATCCGCACCGCGGACCTTGCGGACCAGGTCGAGGGCGGCACGCTCGTGATCCGCGCCCACGGTGTGCCGAAGGGCGAGTTCGAGCAGGTCAAGGGCAAGGAAAGCCTCGAGGTCATCGACGCCACCTGCACCTGGGTCCTCCAGTCACAGAAGGCCGCCCGGGACCTGGCGGAGGCCGGCTACACGGTCTGCATCATCGGTCACGAGGATCATCCCGAGGTCAAGGGCGTGCGCTCGTATGCCGGTGAGAAGCACGTCGTCGTCGACGACATGGACCGATCCACCTGGGAGCGCGTGCCGCGCACCAAGAAGATCGGCGTGCTCAGCCAGTCCACCATCCTGCCGACCAAGCTCGAGGAGTTCGCCGCCTTCTGTCTGCGCCGAGCCCACGACCTGCGAGTCATCAACACCGTCTGCCCGGTCACGCTGACCCGTCAGGACGACTCGGTCGTGCTCGCGAAGGAAGTCGACGCGATGATCGTGGTGGGTGGCAAGAACAGCTCGAACACCAAGGAGCTGGCCGTGAAGTGCAGTGAGATCCTGCCGGACACCATCCATGTCGCCGATGCGGACGAGCTGGCTGCCGAGCACGCTGCATGGCTGCAGGGCAAGCCGCGCATCGGCATCACCGGCGGCACGTCCACGCCCGAGGTCGACCTCGAAGAGGTCCGCGAGCGAGTCTACGCGCTCACCGCCTGAATTGGACCTTCCGCTCTCCCGGGTGTGCATGTAGATTTCGCCGGTGGGTTTCAACGTGGCCGCCGAGGCGTACGATCGCTTCATGGGCAGGTACTCGCGTCTCCTCTCGCCGCACCTGGCTGACCTCGCCGGCGTCCGGGGCGGGCAGCGGGTGATCGACGTCGGCTGCGGCCCCGGCGCGCTCACTGCCGAGCTGGTGAGACGGTTGGGGCCGGCGTCGGTTGCTGCGGTGGACCCCTCCGCGCCGTTCGTCGCCGCCGCTCGGGCGCGTCAACCGGGTGTCGAGATCCGCGAGGCGCTCGCGGAGCAGTTGCCGTTTCCGAACGACAGCTTCGATGCCGCCATTGCGCAGCTCGTCGTTCACTTTATGTCCGATCCGGTCGCAGGATTGGCCGAGATGGCGCGGGTCACCCGGCGCGATGGTGTCGTCGCCGCGTGCGTCTGGGACATGGGCGGCGAACATGGCCCGCTCAACCTCTTCTGGCGCGCCGCGCGTGAGCTCGACCCCGATGTCGAGGGTGAGACCCTCCGCGCCGGCACGCGTGAAAGACATCTCGCGCAGCTGTTCGAGGCCGCCGGGCTGCGCGAGGTCGACGACACAGCCCTGTCCGTCAGCCGTGAGCATTCGAGTTTCGAGGAGTGGTGGGAGCCGTTCACCCTCGGCGTCGGTCCCGCCGGCACCTACGTGGCCGGCCTCGATCCGGAACGCGTGATCGAACTTCGGGAGCGCGCCCGCAGCCTTCTCCCCGCGGCTCCCTTTGTACTCACGGCGCGAGCATGGGCGGCGCGCGGGCTGGCCCGAATCAATGACCGACGGCGTGTTCGTCTGCTTGGTCGACACGATCGCGGAGCGGCAGAGCCCGACCATGAAGTGGCCGGTGGCATTCCTATCAGATTTTCACCCCGGGAGAGCAAGCGGCAGTATCGGAGGTGTCCGTCGCCGGGATGCCCTGCGGCCGAGCGTGGGGATGAACCGCCAATCGTTGTCAATTCTCTCGGCGTGATATTCAGACACGAATGGGCGCCTGAAGCGGATCTAGCTCTCTGGCGGTGACAAACTGACATGAAGATGCGGGATTCAGCCATCAGAGCGAGCTTGTTGGCTTGCATCGCCTCGTGGCCTGGAGCGAACGTCCTCTAGATTCGCGGATCGATCGGGCGCGGCGGGGGACCGGTTTCGCGCAACTGAGCCATGAGCTCCGGAAGCGGGCCGGGAACACGGGCTCCACCGGAGCGCGCAGATCCTCGGCGGACCAACAGCGCTCCGTCACGGACCTTGCCAGGAGCTATACGGCCGTGAACTGTGGCCTCGGCTCGAAGGGCTCGGCATCGACGAGAAAGTAGCGCTCGACCTGGCCGTCCCACCGCCCGCCGAACAGCGGGACGGTATGCGTTCGGTCCATATCCTCGGCCCGAGCTCATTCAGCTCGAACCCGACCTCTTCGCGCAACTCGCGACGCAGGGCATCCTCGTGCGTTTCCTCGGGCTCGACGCCGCCACCCGGACAACCTCACACGGAACGCTCCGGGAAGGTAAAGCGGACGAGGAGGATGCGGCCTGCCGGATCCCGAATCAATGCCCGGGCCGCGTCGCGCAGGCGAAGCCTGGCGCCCGTCATTCCGTCGCGTCAATGCCACGCAGCAGCGAGCGCAGCCGGTGACGAAGCAGGCCGTATGACAGGTGCTGCTGACCGATAAGGAAGTTGTGCCTTGCGTTGTCTCGGATCTTGCGCGGGTTCGCGAGCAACTCGCGCACCTCGGTGATGGTGTCATCGGTGATGGAACCATCGATTTCGACCAACCGTACGCCCAGCGGTGCGATGTCGGCGACGTAGACCGGGTAGCGGTTCACCATCACCGGCACGCCGTAGTAGAGGGCCTCGACGAGTGCGTTTCCGTAGCCCTCGTACAGGCGGGGGTACGTGATGAGGTCCGCGGCGAGGTACGCGTCATTGAGTGAGTGCGCGGGGAGGATCGGCCTGCCGTCGGCGTCCGGCGCGAAGCGGTCGGCCGCGTACGCGAGGCGGACCTTGTGGCGCTCCGCCAACCGCTCGAGCTCAACGAGGTAGTCGAGCCCTTCGTCACCGGCGGGCGAGGTGATCAGAAGGACGGCATCGGGATCCTCGAGCCGACCGACCAGCTCGATCGCCAGCTCGATGCCCTTGCGCGGCACCACGCGCGTCGGCTGCACGATCAGTAGGCCGCGCTCGCTCATGCCCAGCTCGGTGCGGAGCCGGCGGCGTACGGCCGGCGAGTGCCGCGGTCGGCGTTCGCCGAAGTCGAAGACGTTGGGCACGACCGTCGAGCGGATCCCTCGTCGCTCAAGCAGCTGCGCCGCACCGAGGCTGTTGATGCTGACGTGGCGCACCCATGGCAGGTCCGGCGGAAATGCCTCCTCCAGCACCTCCGGCACGACGCACGTGGCGAAGCGCTCGCGCTCCCACCAGTAATCGTGATGGTGGCCGATGGAGGGCAGGCGACGTTCTTCGACCATGCGCCGCAGCGCGATGGCCAGTGGAAGCTGCATCGGGATGGCCCACGCGTTCTCGACGATCAGCGCTTCCAGCTCATGGAGCTCGGCCCAGTCGTGTAGGACCGGGAGGATCAGATCCACGAGCCGATCGATCTCGGCGCGAACGGCGGTCGGATCGCTCTCAGGGTCGAAGGCGGCGGCCGTTACCCGTGCCGCCGGCGGCCAGGTGAAATGCATCGGTGGGACGAGGCGCGCCTGGTAGCGAAGGGCGTCAACCTCCCCGGCGCACAGCCGCAGGTCGTGGCCCATGCCATCGAGCACCGCCTCCCACTTCGCGGTCTCGAACGTCACGCCGTCGACGCCAGCCAGCCGTGTTGCCGCAATCCCGATTCTCACGGGACCGATCGTATCGTCCCCAGCCGCCGCTGAACGGCGCTATCTGCGCACGAGCCACGCGTACCGCCCGGTTGAACGGGGCTATCGCCGTATTCCGAGGCCTCTGGAGCGGCGATGCTGTCCGGACCATACACTCCTGAGCATGTCCTCCCTTCCCGTGGTCGCCATCGTTGGCCGTCCGAACGTCGGCAAGAGCACGCTCTTCAACCGGCTCATCGGCGAACGCGTGGCGATCATCTCCGACGTGTCCGGCACCACCCGCGACCGGGTCTACGGCACCGCGGAGTGGAACGGTCGCACCTTCACCATGGTCGACACCGGTGGGCTCGAGCTTGAGCCGGGCACCGATATCGAGGAGCGCGTCCAGGTCCAGGCACGCGTCGCCGTCGAGGAGGCAGACCTCATCCTCTTCGTTGTTGACGCGCATGCCGGCATCGCGCCGCTTGACCATGAGGTCGCCGATCGTCTGCGCCGCGCGGACGCGGCCGTGATCCTGGTCATCAACAAGGGCGACAACCCGGCGCGTGAGGCCGATGCGGTCGAGTTCTACGCTCTTGGCTTCGATCCGGCCATCACCATCTCCGCTCAGCACGGCCGCAATACCGGCGACCTTGCCGATCTCATTGTCGAAGGGTTACCGCCGCCGACGGAGGCGGAGGCAGCGGTATCGGTCTCTGCCGGCGACATGACTGAAGAAGAGATGGCCGAGCTGGCCGAGACGGAGCTGGGTGCGCCGCGCGTGGCGATTGTCGGGCGTCCGAACACCGGCAAGTCAACCTTCGTCAATCGAGTGTTCGGCTCCGAACGGATGATCGTGTCGGAGGTTCCCGGCACAACGCGGGATCCGATCGACACCTCGATCGAGCTCGACGGGCAGGAGATCGTGCTGGTCGACACGGCCGGCATCCGGCGTCGGGGCAGCATTGAGCGCGGGATCGAACGCTACAGCGTCCTGCGATCGATGAAGGCGATCGACTCTGCTGACGTTGCGGTCGTCATGACCGATGCGACCGAGGGCTACACCGCCCAGGACGCGCACGTGGTCGGATACGTGCTCGAGGCGCACAAAGGGATCGTCTTGGTCCTCAACAAGTGGGACGCCATCGAGAAGGACGCGAACACCGCCGACAAGTGGATGAAACGGCTGCGGCGCGAAGCTCCCTACCTTGCCTGGGCCGATATCGTCTTCGCCTCGGCGCGGGCCAGGGAGCGGGCAGAGAATATCC
>JBPCKH010000047.1:0-11268 GCA_051004475.1 Candidatus Limnocylindria bacterium
CGATGGAGCTGATTCCGATCGATCCGCCAACGCCCGAACGTGCCCGGGTGGTGGCAGAGCTAGCGCACTCCCTCATGGTGCGCAGCCGGTTCAGCGAGTCGATGGCACTCGCCGAAGCAGCCCTCGCCATCTCGCGGGCGGTGGGCGCGAGGCTCGCGGAGACGCGCGCGCTCACCGCGCTGGGCCTCGACCTCGCCTGTCGCTCGGATCTTGAGCGCGGCACCCCGATGCTGCGCGATGCCTACGTCCTCGCGCTCGAGCTCGGGGATCCGCAGGCCATCTTCCTTACCGCCGTTGGCCTGGGCTGGGCTCTCGACGAGGCCGCACGCCATGAAGAGGCGTTTGAGGTTGCCACTTCGGCGCGCGATCGGTTGCGGGCGATGGGCGCGGATGCGCGCTTCGGCGGCCAGCTCGGCTCCAAGATGGGCCGGGCACTGTACGACGCCGGCCGCTGGGACGAGGCCGGGCGCGTGCTCGACGAGACGATCGCCGCCGAACCGACGCGCTACGCCATGCGTTGGCTGCTCTCGAACCGAATCCAGCTCGCGATCGGTCGTGGCCAGCTGAGCCGTGCGCGGCGCGACCTGCTCACCTACGACGCGCTCGGTGAGCGAGTGGTGGGGCCCGATCCCGACCTCATCAGTGTTCGCCGGGCCGAGCTTGCCCTGGTCGTCGGCGAGCCGACCACGTCCCGACGGCTGGTTGCCGAAACGCTCGAGCGTCTCATCGAGCCCGATCTCGATACCGACGCGCGGCGGCTGATGATGATCGGCCTGCACGCGGAGGCCGACGAGGCCGATGCCGCGCGCGGCGCAGACAATGCTGACCGGGAGGCAGTCGCGATCGCACGTGCCGGCGAGCTCGCGGAGCAGATGGAGCGGCACGTGACCCGTGTCCAGGAGGTCGCCTCGCGCCTGGCAGCGCCGATCGAAGCCGATCTGCGGCTCGCGGCGGCGCTCGTTTCGCGTGCGCACGGCGAGGCCGATGTTGAAGCCTGGGAGGCGGCCGTGGCGGCCCGCCGGCCGCTCGGTCGCCCATTCGAGCTTGCTCGGTCGCTGGCCGGCCTTGCTGCCATCTTGTTCCGAGCCCGCGGTCGCGCCGATGGCGCATTCGCCCTCGCCGAAGCCCACGTGATCAGTGTCGAGCTCGGCGCTCGTCCGCTGCGCGAGGCGATCGAGTCACTGGCGCGACGCGCCCGTATCGGCCTCGAAGGGGTCGATACCGCGGATGACACCGCCGACCGGCTTGGCCACACCGCGCGAGCGCGAGGTACTTGCGCTGCTTGTCGACGGGCGCAGCAACAAGCAGATCGGCGACAAGCTGTTCATGGCCGAGAGCACTGCCGGCGTCCACGTCAGCAATATTCTCGGCAAGCTCGGCGTCACGCGCCGGAGCGAGGCAGCCGCGATTGCGCACCGCCTCGGCCTCTTTCAGCTCACGTGATCGCCGCCCGGACAGCGGGCACGAGGGCGGCGAGGCGCTCGACCAGCAGGCGAACCTCATCTTCCGTGTTGTAGAAGGCGGGGGAGCAGCGCACGATGCCGGGCCGGAAGTCGACAATGATCCCTTCGGTGGCGAGTGCGTCGACCACGGGTTTCGGATCGGCCACCACGATCGGCACGATCCCGCCGCGCATCTCGGCATCGCGCATGGCGCGCACCTCCAGTCCAGCCTCGTCGGCGAGACCGATGAGGAGGTCGCCAAGATCGCGCGTTCGCTCGCCCAGGCGCTCGACGCCGATCTCACGGACCAACTCGGTGCCTCCGCGCGCGATGGCGGCCGACGGGACCGATGGCGTGCCCAGCTCGTAGCGACGCCCGTCGGACGCGAGCTCCAGCTGATCGACCGCGAAGGCGAATTGACGCGCGCTGCTGAACCATCCGGTCGTCGTCGGCACGAGGGCATCGCGCAGCCCGGGCCGCACGCGCATGAACGCGGTGCCGGGCCCGCCGAAGAGCCACTTGAGCGTCCCCGAGACGTAGATGTCGATCTCATCGGCGGCAAGGTCGGTGGGGACGATCCCGGTGGCCTGGTAGGCGTCGACCAGGAGCAGCGAGCCGCGCTCGTGACAGAGCCGGCCCAGGGCGGCGAGGTCATTCACCGCGCCGGTGGTGAAGAAGACGTGCCCGATCGCGACCAAAGCGGTTCGTTCATCGATTGCCGCGGCAAGGTCGTCGAGGCCGACGGTGAGTCCGTCGCTCGATGGCACCACGACGACGTCAACGCCCAGTGGCGCGCGTGCCAGCCACTGGTGGCCGATCGTGGGAAAGTCGAGCGCCGTTGTCACGACCCGGGTCCGCGGGACGCTGCCAGCCCGCACCTCCGCGGCCGTCAGCCGGTCGAGGGTGGCATGGTCGCCGCGGTGGATCGGGTCGATCGCAGAGGCGATGACCGAGAGCGCCGAACTGACGTTTGGTGCCAGCGAGATCTCATCGCCGGGCACGCCGATGATGGCGCCGAAATCGTCTCGCAGGCCATCGAGCTCGCCGAGCCAGCGGCGATACCAGGCCCGCGCGCCGAGCTCGTCCCAATCATTCAGGAATGCTTCGAGCCGTCGGCGCGAACGATCCGAGCGGGCTCCCAACGAGCAGGTGTTGAGATAGACCGATGCGTCGAGCAGCGGGAACTCGTTGCGGTAGGCCAGCAGCTCCGGATGGCGCGCGATCGTCGGTGGCATCGGACGCCAAGGATAGTCCGGCGTCCATCCTCGCATCCGCCCTGGATGACTTGCCCCACGACGCCGCGTGAGGGATCGGCGCTACACTCGCCACGCCTCTTGACGCACCTGGAGCCGCGATGCCAGACCTGACGCCGCCTGTCCTGTTCACCTCCGAATCGGTCACGGAGGGCCATCCGGACAAGCTCTGCGATGCCGTGGCGGATGCCATTCTCGACGATGTCCTGCGCCATGACGCCACCGCCCGGGCTGCTGTCGAGGTGGCGACGACGACCGGCATGGTGCTGGTGCTGGGCGAGCTGACGACGTCTCACTACGTGGATATCCAGGAGGTCGTTCGACGCACGGTCCGCGAGATCGGCTACAACGACAGCCGGCTCGGCTTCGACTGGGAGACCTGCGGCACCATGACCGCGCTCAAGGAGCAGAGTCCCGACATCGCGCTCGGCGTCGACCATGCCCTCGAGGCTCGGGAAGGGCAGGAAGCCGATGAGCTGGGAGCCGGTGACCAGGGAATGATGTTCGGCTACGCCTCCGACGAGTCGGACGAGCTGATGCCGATGCCGATCATGCTGGCGCACCGCGTGGTGCGTCGCCTGGCAGAGGTGCGCAAGGCTGGCACGCTCCCTTTCCTGCGGCCCGACGGTAAGAGCCAGATCACGGTCGAATATGACGCCGATGGCCGCCCACGACGCGTTCACACCGTGCTCGTCAGCACTCAGCATGACCCAGATGTGGCGATGCCCGATCTCGCGGCCGCGGTGCGCGAGCACGTCGTCGAGGCCGCGATCCCGGCCGACCTGCTGGACGGCGAGACGCGGCACCTGGTCAACCCGACCGGTCGCTTCGTGATCGGCGGACCGATGGGCGACTCCGGGCTTTCCGGCCGTAAGATCATCGTAGACACCTATGGCGGCATGGCGCGTCATGGCGGCGGCAGCTTCAGCGGAAAGGATCCGACCAAGGTCGATCGCTCTGGCGCCTACATGGCGCGCTACGTGGCCAAGCACGTGGTGGCGGCCGGCCTGGCGCGGCGTTGCGAGATTCAGCTCGCCTACGCGATCGGCGTCGCCCGACCCCTGTCGATCAACGTCCAGACGTATGGCACCGGCTCGATTGCGGACGGTCGGCTGGTCCAGGTCATCGAGCGCACCTTCGACCTGCGACCGGGCGCCATCATTCGCGATCTGCAGCTCCGCCAGCCGATCTATCGGCAGACCGCGGCCTACGGTCACTTCGGCCGCGACGATCTCGACCTGCCCTGGGAGCGCCTGGATCGGGTCGATGAGCTGACCGCCGCGGCCCGCGGTTAGCGATCGCATGGGCAGAGGCCACGCGCACGGGCGACTGACGTGGGGTGAGCCCGCCCCCGGCTTCGTCCAGCGCCTCGCGGCACGTCTGAAATCGGCCTTCGGCGCGAGCCGGTCGACTTCGCGCGCCGGACTCAGCGAGCTGCCGCTGTCGCTTTGGCGCGCGGAGCTTGCGACACCGTATCTCGAGGCAGAACGAGCGACCGACCACCGGCGCGCCGGCGCGGCAGCGGTCGTGGCGATGGAGCGTGCGGTGGTGGAGCAGAACTGGTGGCCGGCCGATGTCTGGGGTCATCGCGCGCTGTGGCACTTCGAACAGGCGGGCATGACGCTCCAGGCGACGAGGCAGGCACGTCGGATCGGCGACATGCGCTTCGCGGCGGGCGACCCGGACGGTGCACGGCGATACTATGCCGAGGCCATCGACGAGGCGCGCGACATCGGGGCGGAGCATGAGCAGGGCCTCGCGGCGCTCGGGCTCGGACACGCGTTGCTTCAGCTGGGAGACGTGACCGGCGCGCGTCGCCTGGCCGGGGCGTCGGAGACGCTGCTCGATCGGGCCGGTGCGCCGGCGGCGGAAGTCGAGGATGCTCGACGGCTGCGAGGCACCGAGATCGCCGTGACGGGGAAAGGGACGGAGGACAACGCATGACCGCACGTCGCCCGATGCGGGTCGGGATCATTGGGGCCGGTGTAATGGCCGAGGCGATGATCACCGGGCTGCTCGCAAACCGCGCGGTGACGCCGAAGCTGCTGGCCGCCTCTCATCCGCGGCGCGAGCGGCGAGACCTCCTTGCGGAGCGCCACGGAATCCAGCCGGTTGCCGCGAACCGCGACGCCCTCGCCGAGGCGGAGATCGTCGTGCTCGCCGTCAAGCCGCAGATGCTGGCGCGCGTCATGCGTGAGTTGCGCGGCCGCATCGGTCCGGAGCAGGTGGTCCTCTCGATCGTGGCCGGCGCGACGCTGCGAACCCTCGTTGACGGTCTTCAGCACGCGGCTCTGGTGCGAGCGATGCCGAACACCGCGTCGCAGATCCGGCGCGGCATGACAGTGTGGAGCCCGTCAGACGCGTGCACCACGAGGCAGCGTGACCTGGCGCGCGCAGCGCTCCGCTCGCTCGGTGACGAGCGCGAGGTTGCCGACGAATCGTTCGTTGCCATGGCCACCGCGCTTTCCGGCACCGGCCCGACCTACCTGTTCGCGGTCATGGAGGCGCTCATCGATGCCGGCGTGCACATGGGCTTTCCACGTGAGCTGGCGCACGACCTGGTGGTGGCCACCCTTGTCGGCTCGGCCGAATACGCGCAGCAGTCGGATCTGCATCCCGCCCAGCTGCGCAACGCGGTCACGTCGCCGGGCGGCACGAGCGCGGCGGCCATCTACGAGCTGGAGAAGGGTCGCATCCGCACCGTCTTCTCCGATGCTGTGTGGGCCGCCTATCGGCGGACACTCGAACTGGGAGAGCGCCTCGAGGCCGAGGTCGAGCGCGACTGATGTTCGCGATCATCATGGCCGGCGGTGCCGGAACCCGCCTCTGGCCACTCTCACGTCGCGAGACGCCGAAGCAGCTCCTGCCGTTGACCGGCGACACGAGCCTGCTCCAGCAGACCGTCGCCCGACTCGGGTTGCTTCTCGAGCCGCGCGACATCTACGTCATCACCAGCCAGGCCCACGTGCGGCCGACGCAGCGCCAGTTACCGCAGCTTCCCGAGGACAACGTGCTTGGCGAGCCGCTGGCGCGCTCGACCGCCGTCGCCGCCGGGCTGGCGACGGTCATGGTTCGGCGCGAGAGCGACGAGGTCGCGATCGTGCTGCCGGCCGACCACTTCGTTGCCGATGACTCCGCCTTCAGCGATGGCCTGCGTGAAGCGGCGCGTGCCGCGGAGCGTGGGTACCTCGTGACGCTGGGAGTGGTTCCCACGAATGCGGCAACCGGCTATGGCTACATCAAGGCCGGCCAGCGCCTGCACCCGGACGTTCCGACCGCGATCGTCGAGCGCTTCGTCGAGAAGCCCGACGCGACCCGCGCCGCCGCTTTCCTCGAGGAAGGCAACCACTACTGGAACGCAGGCATCTTCGTGTGGCGCGTGTACGCGTTCCGCCAGGCGGTGGAGCGATTCCAGCCGAAGCTCGCCGCAGCGCTGGATCGTATCGAGCAACTGCATCGCACGCCCGGCTGGATGACCGAGACGCGCTCCATCCTGGAGGCGGTGCCAGCCATCACTATCGACGTCGGGATCGCGGAGCCAGCTGCCGCCGAGGGACGCATGGCGGTTGTTCCCCTGAACGCCGGATGGTCCGATATCGGCTCGTGGTCGGCGCTGCTCGAGGCCCTGTCCGGCGCCAGCGGTGCCGATCTGGTGGCCAGCGGCAATCACCTCGACCGTGGCTCGCATCGGGTCCTGGTGCATGGGGGGGATCGGTTGGTGGTGACGGTCGGGCTGGAGGACCTCATCATCGTCGACACGCCCGACGCGCTGCTCGTCTGCCACCGCGATCGGGCCGAGGAGATCAAGCCGGTGCTCGACGAAATCGCGCGCACCGCCGGCGAGCGCTACCTCTAGCCTCGCTCGCCCATGTGTTGGCTGGCCCGGCTCATCGGCGTCCTCATTGCCATCTACGTTCGGTTGGTCTCGGCCACGTGCCGGGTTGATGGCCCGGCGGTGACCCAGGAGCAGGCGGTTCTCGCCTTCTGGCACGAGTACAACCTGGTGGCCGCCATCGCGGCGCATCGCCTGCGTCGTCATCGGCACCATGTCAGTTTCAGCACCCAGACGTTCCGCGGTGGGGTCATGACGGCCATGCTCGCCGCACTCGATGCCGGCTCGGTGCCGCTCCCGCCGGAGGGCGACCGGGCTGGCGCGGCGCGGCTGACGCTCGAGATGGCACGCGTTGGACGCGAAGGGGCGTCAATCGTCATCAGCCCGGACGGTCCGTTGGGGCCGTACCGGCGCGCCAAGCCGGGTGCCTTGATCGTGGCCCGTGAGGCGGGAATCCCGATCCAGCCCTGGGCAGTTTCCGTACGTCCGGCAATCCGACTCAAGGGCCGATGGGACCGCCACATCATTCCGCTGCCCTTCTGCCGGCTTCGTGTCGAGCAGGCGGAGATGATCCGCGTGCGGGCGCGTGAGCCGCTGCGTCCGCTCCTCGCCGCGCTTCAGGCTGAGTTGCAGGGTGTCGCGGACCGGGCCGATCGGCGCATGGGCTGACGAAACCCGGTCCCGACGCTGTCAGGCGCGGCGTTGAGCGTTGATCGCCCCCGCCGTCTGCCGCATTCCAGCTCCTGGTCCACCTAATGTCGCTCCCAGCGGTAGATGGCAACTTCTGGCTCTCGCAGCGCCGTTTAGCATCGGCAATAGCGGCATTTGGCAACTTCTGGCCGCGCGCGGGAGCCACAGCCGCGCCAAGCCTCCGGACGCGTTCCGCGACCGCTACGATGGGACACCACATCTGAAGCGGTAGCCGAGTGCCCAACACCCTGTGACGAAGATCAAGTTCGGAACCGACGGTTGGCGCGCCGCCATCGCCGAGGATTACACCTTCCACAATGTCCGCCGCTGTGCACGCGGTGTAGCTGAGTACCTCGAGCAGACCGGAGCCGCAGGCAGGGGCGTCGTGGTCTGCCATGATCGCCGCTTCGCATCCGAGCACTTCGCACGCGCCTGCGTCGAGGTGCTGGCCGCGCACGACATCCGCAGCCACATCGCGTCCGAGGCGGTTCCGACCCAGGTCGGCAGCTACTTCACGCGTGAGCTGAACGCCGGGGCCGGGATCGTGATCACCGCCAGCCACAACCCGTGGACCGACAACGGCTTCAAGGTCAAGGCCGATAACGGTGGCGCCGCTGCCCCGGAGATGCTGGCCGCCATCGAGGCCACCATGGACACCCATCCCGCGGACGAGCTCCCGCCTCGCCGCGAACTCGACGACGCCGCGTCCGCGGGTATGGTCGAGACCTTCGACGCCTACCCGAAGTTCCGCGATCAGCTCGCCAGCATCGTCGACATCGAGCGTATCCGCGCCGCTGACAGGCGCGTGCTGGTCGAGACGCTGCATGGCTCCGGTTCGGGCTGGATGACCCGCCTGCTTGGCGGCGGAAACCTCACGGTGCGCGAGCTGCACACCGAACGCAACCCGTTCTTCGGGGGCGTCAATCCTGAGCCGATCCGCCCCAACGTCGACGAGTGGCTGGAGGAAATCCCGACCTGGGGCGCCGACATCGGCATCGCCTTCGACGGAGACGCCGATCGGGTCGGGATGGCGACCGAGGAGGGGGTCTTCGTCAACCAGCTCCAGGTCTATGGCCTTCTCTATTGGTACCTGCTCGAGGTGCGCGGGCAGATCGGCCCCGCCGTCTACACGGTGACCACCACGAGCATGGCGAAGCGGCTGGCCGAGATCTACGGCACCCAGGCTTACGAGACGGGTGTCGGCTTCAAGTTCGTTGGGCCGAAGATGACGGAGACCGATGCCGTCATCGGTGGCGAGGAGTCGGGCGGCTTCGGATTCGGCATGCACATCCCGGAGCGCGATGGCATCGCGTCCGGCCTCTTCCTGATTGACCTGTGGCTGACGAAGGGCAAACGCGCGTCCGGGGTGCTTGCGGAGCTCCAGGCGTTGGCCGGGCCGAGCCACTACAACCGGATCGACATCCGCTTCCCGCGGGAAGGGTACGAAGCGGTCAAGACCGATACGCTCGCCCGCCTGGCCCATGAGGCGCCCACCGAGCTGTCTGGGCAGGAGGTGGTCGAACGCAAGGCTCTTGAGACGAACGACGGCTTCAAGTTCTATCGCACCGACGGCTCGTGGCTCCTGATCCGCTTCAGCGGAACCGAGGCCCTGCTGCGCGTCTACGTCGAGGCCCGTTCACCGGACGACGTGGAGGCGCTGCTTGCCGAGGGCAGACGCATCGCGAACGCTGGCCGCTGATGGATGCTCGCGACTTCTTTGGCTACAAGAACCCCGACGAGGAGCCGGGGAGGCCTGATCCCGCCGACGAATCGGACGACGGCCCGCCGCCGTTCGAGGAGGCGGTCACCCTCGATGATCCCGCCACCCTGAAACGGATCGATCCGAATGACATGCTCGGCCGCGTTGCCGATCTGCCGCGTCAGCTCTCCCAGGCCCGCCGCGTGGCGGCGCCGGTCAGCCTGAGCGACCGGGACACCAACGTCGACAGCATCGTGGTGCTGGCGATGGGTGGTTCCGCCATCGGGGCCGAGCTGGTCGCCGCCGCGGCGGGAGAGCGGCTGCGAGTACCGCTGAGCGTGCATCGTGACTATGGGCTGCCCGCGGGGGTGGGGAAGCGCACCCTCATCATTGCTGCCAGCCATTCCGGCGAGACCGCGGAGACGCTATCCGGGTTCGCCGCCGCCCGCGAGCGCGATCTGCCGCTGGCCGTGATCACGACCGGTGGACGCCTGGCAGCGGGCGCAACCGAAGCGAAGCTGCCGCTCCTCCAGTATCGACTCGCCGGGCAGCCGCGCGCCGCCATCGGCTTCGGGGTCGGGCTTGTCCACGAGCTGCTGTCGCGTGCCGGCTTCATCGCGGATGCCGACCCGCTCGGCCAGGCTTTGGTCGCGCTCGAAGAGCTGCTCGATCGGACCGCGCCATCGGTCGAGACCGATGCGAACCCGGCAAAGCAGCTGGCCTGGTCGATCTTCGGCCGCATCCCGGTGCTGTATGGCCATGGACCGATGGCCGCCGTGGCGCACCGCTGGAAGACCCAGATGAACGAGAACGCCAAGGCCTGGGCATCATTCGAGCCGATGCCGGAGGCGAATCACAATGCTATCGAGGGCAGCCGCAATCCGCGCGAGCTGGGCGACGCGCTGTACGTGATCCAGATTCGCGATCGTGCCGAGCCGGCGAACATCGCCGAGCGCTATCGCGTCGTCGAGGAGCTTCTCGGTGAGCGGGCGACGAACCGCAGCGAAGTCTGGGCCGAGGGTCCCTCGGCGCTGGCGCGGGTGCTCACCGCGGTCGCGTATGGCGACCTGGTGAGCGTGTATCTCGCGATTCTCTACCAGACTGACCCGACGCCGGTTACACTGCTTGCGATGCTCAAGGAGCGGCTCGCCAGGGCCACCGAATCCGACCCGACGGGCGCCACGCAGTAGCGCGCCGGGAGCAACCGGCGCCATGGAGGTAACCGCGACGTGCATTCGAGCATGATCGGCAAAGTCGAGAAGGCGATGCGATACGCGCATGAGCCCGACCGCGTGAAGCTGGAGGCCGTTCGGGCCACCTTTGCCGGCGACAACGGCACCCACACCGTCACCCTCGACGCCGATGCATGGCACTGTGACTGCCACCTCTTCGAATCCGCCGGTGGCTGCAGCCACACGCTGGCGGTGCAGAAGATGCTTGATCCGATGCTCACCGAGCCGGCTCGCCAGACGACGCTATACGGCCACGTCGACGCGCCCGAAGAGGAGGCCGTTCCGGCCTAGGCCGCCCGCCGCCCGCCGATGACCGCCCTGACCAGTCGCGCCGCTGCCGGAGTCGGATGGCTCGCGCACACCATCGGGCGCCTGGTGGGCAGCATCATCTGGTTTGCGCCGCGCGGCGTGCCGTGGGCACTGGTTGTAGCGCTACTGCTGGCCTTCGGTGCCTGGCGATCCATCGACGCAGCCCGGCTCGCCACGGCGACCCAACCGCGTCCGGAACCGGTCGGGCTCGCTGCGGTGGTGGATGTTCGTGCGATCGGCTGGGTCGGCACCGCCTCCATCGTTCGCGGCCCGTATCTCGACTCCAGGGTGTACGGCGCGTCGGTACAGCGCTGGTACTATCTCCTCATCGACCCGAACGACGATAGCGTGGCGATGGTCGCCCGTTCGACGGAACGCCTCGAGGAGCGACGAACGCGGACCATCGTGGCGCGGGTCAAAGAGGACCCGGCAGCCGTGGCCACGGCCATCGCCGGACGTGATGCAGGCGGTCGTGCAGTCGATCCCCTTCGATACCTGGTTGAGCTGGCTGACACGCGACCACCCGTCCTCATCGGCGCCTCGATCGCGACGCCGGCCAGGATGGACGTGGATGCGGGCGAGATCGTGCTCCGCGGTTCGTTCGACCAGGGTCGCCCCGCGGGCGACGGCGAGGGATGGGAGTATCTCGTCAACGACGGCACCGATGCCGTGATCGTTCGATCGCCCCACCCACCTGACGCGTTGCCGGTCGACATCTGGGGCGTGGCGACGACCGACCGGGTGCGGGCGACGCAGGCCGCCGCCGTGCCGGAGCTCCAGGCGCAGCTGGGCGCTCGGGAGCTGCCCGAGC
>JBPCKH010000048.1:0-6527 GCA_051004475.1 Candidatus Limnocylindria bacterium
CTCTCGCGACGTCCGTCCCATACCAATCGCTTGGCGCTCTCTTTCGGCGGTTTCTGCGCTTTGGATGCTTGGCGTGGGGAGGTCCGGTGGCGCAGATCGCGATGCTGCGCCGCGAGCTCGTGGATCAAGAGCGCTGGATCTCGTCGCAGCGGTTCAACCGGACTCTCGCCGTGTATCAGGCGCTCCCCGGGCCCGAGGCACATGAGCTCTGCGTGTACTTCGGGTACCTGGCGAGGGGACGCATCGGAGGCCTGCTCGCCGGCATCGGCTTCATGCTTCCGGGTCTGATCCTGATGTTGGCGCTCTCATGGTTCTACGTGGATGTCGGCGTCGCTTCGCCACTGATCCTGGCGGGTTTCGCTGGGTGTCAGGCGGCCGTGCTGGCGCTGATCGTCCGGGCGATACATCGCATCGGTACCCATGCACTGACCGATCGATGGCTGGCCGCCATCGCACTCCTATCCATGTCCGCCGCGATCGCCGGCATCCACTTCGCGGTGGTCTTGAGCGGAAGCGGCATCCTCTACCTCGTGGCAGTTCGCGGTCGTCGATGGCTCGCCGGTTGGCTGGCGGTCCTCGCGATCGGTTTGTTGGTGGCCTCTGCCATCTCCGCCCCACGTGACGAAACGGATCCCGTCCGCGTGGAAAGAGCGACGACGGAGGAACAGCCGGCTGGCGGTGCGAGTGCGGGTGAGTTGGTCACCTCCGGACTCCGAGCCGGCTTGCTCACTTTCGGCGGAGCCTATACCGCCATACCGTTTCTCCAGGAGGACGCCGTTGTGAGCGGCGGTTGGATGACGAGTCGGACGTTTCTTGATGGCGTGGCCCTCTCCGGCGTACTGCCCGCTCCGCTAATCATCTTTTCGACCTTCGTCGGCTATGTCGCGGGCGGTCCGATTGGGGCCCTGGCGATGACCACGGGGATTTTCGCTCCGGCGTTCCTCTTGACCCTTGTCGGTCACCGGCACCTCGAACGCCTCGTTGAGCATCAGGCTACCCACGCCCTCCTCGACGGCGTCACAGCCGGTGTGGTCGGATTGATCACCGCGACCAGCCTGCTGCTCGCCCCCATCGCCATACGTGGCATCGCCGGAGCCGCAATCTTTGGCCTGGCGCTGGTCGCACTGTACGTGTGGAGGTCCGGAGCGGCAGTTGCGGCGGTAGTCGGAGGCGCGGGCGTTGTCGGCCTAGTAGTGTTCGGGGTCTTGGGGCTATCCGCGTAGGGTCTCCGAAACTCGCGCCACGGGCATCGCCGAACTCGCGTGGTTCTCAGGTGATCGCCGGAAGCCGAAGTTGCAAGGATCAGGCCGCCAAAGCGCTGGCAACGGGTGCAGGGACGACATCTGGGACTTGGTATCGGCCGAGTTGAATCCTCTCACCCCGACACCAATTTAGGGCGCCGCTTGCTTGCGTTCACCCGCCAGCCCTATCTCAATCGGCGCGAGCGATACCAGGGGGCTCCGGCGTTGACTGTGGCCATCGGGGAGGCGGGCGCCTTGCTAGACTTGCCTCGACTGAGGGTCATCTGTACATGAGGAGGGGTCCATGCACGCACGGGTCAGTGTGTTTCAGATGACGCCGGATGAGGTCGATGCCGGGGTCGAGTACGGGCGCGGAACGATCCCGCAGATGATGGAGATGGATGGGTTCCGGGGGAACCTGGCTCTCGTCGACCGCGAGGCAGGTCGGATCACCTCGATCACGCTGTGGGAATCGGAGGAGGCCATGACGAGGGGCGAAGAGCGCGCCAATACGATGCGATCGAGCGGAGCTGCGGCCATCGATGCGAGCGTTGCCTCCGTCGATCGCTACGAGGTCGGGTACTTCATCCAGCCGTAGGGTATCGACTCGGCTGGGGCTCGAGGTCTCGCTGGCGATCGCGGTTACTGGCGTTTTCGTGGCGCTGCTCGCCTCGGCCGCTCTTTCGTTCCGAGACGGCTGGCAGGCGACCGTCGCGCTGCTCCAAGGGAACGGGCAAGTGCTGGGGCGGGTGATCGGAAGGTGGTGGCGTGGCTACCGCCCCAGGAACTCCGCGACCGAGGCTGCACAGCGATCGAGCTCGTCCAGCCATGGCGCGTGACCGGCGTCAGGTAGCAGCTCGAGCTCGGCGTCCGGGATCAGCCTAACCACGGCACGGGCGATCTCCGGGCCGCCGAACGGATCGCGCCCACCCCAGATGAAGCGCGTCGGCGTACGGATCGCTCCCAGGAGGGAGGGCGGCAGCAGTCGCGGATCGAGGCCACTCATGGGTGACACCGTGGAACGGCTGAGGATGAGCTCGTTCCGCAAGGTGTCGGTGTACCGGAGCAGGGCCAGGTAGGCGTCGATATCGGTGCGCGTGATTCGCCCTGCGTCGAGACTCGGCCCGTGCCCGACGGTCCGGAAGATCGCCCGTACGGGCCTTCCGAGGCGGGGATCGCCGCGACGAGGCGTGCCGCGCCGGGGATTGCCATGAGCCGCATCGAGCGCGGTATGGCCCCGGTGGGTGCCCCGACCGGCCAGCTGAACTGGACCATCCGGAGCACCCGATCAGGATGGGCCGCCGCGCTTCGCAGGGCCAGCAACCCGCCGAGCGATGTGGCGACGACGTGGGCGCGGGCGATCCCGGCCACGTCGAGGACGTCGGCGACCAGATCGTCACCGAGCGCCATGAGCTGCGTTGTGGTCGGCCGCACCGGGAACGCTTCGCTGAGGCCGGTGCCTGGCCGATCGAGGAGCAGGCACCGGAAGGCGGGCAGCTTCGTGGCGAGCGTGGCCCAGCTGGCGCCGCTTGTGTTGGCACCGTGGATGAACAGAATCGGCGGGCCGTCGCCGAGCTCCTGGACGCGGATCCGCAAACCAGCGCCGGGCAGGTCGAGGAACCGGTCCGTCGCCGAGGCGCCGACGGACGCCCATAGCGCCTGTTCGGCCGCCCGGTAGCGCGCCTCGTCCATCTGGGTTCTCCTGAAAGGACACGAATGCCGCCACGCTACGCCGGTCGTCAACGTCGACAACGGGTCGCCGACTACTGGTTCAGCGGCCCAGCAGCTCCACGTCATCATCGAGCAGACCGCTACTCGTCCGTTTGGGCCGGGCCCTCGGGTTCGGGCAGGCGCGAGGCGAGGATCCACACGAGCTGCGCCGTCGTCTCCGCGCCGACTTTGGACCCCGCGTTCGCCAGGTGGTGCTTGACGGTCGAATGCGACAGGCCGAGCCGGTGGGCGGCTGCCTTCTCGGACCAGGCAACCAGCACCGCAGACGCTTACCGGTCCAGTCTGAGCGGCGGAAAGCCGTCGATGAGGCCGTCGGCCACAACCTGAAACAGCTCTTGTTCGTCAGGAATGCCGCGGAGCCGATGCGCGCCGAGGCTGCGAAGCTCGAGGCCGGTCGCATCGCCGAGCGCGGCGCGGGCTGCGCGTGAGAGAACGATCTGGCGCCCGTGGCCGCTGCCACAGATGCGTGACCCAACGTTCACGGCGATGCCCACGTAGCCAGAAGCGGCAGGCGTCGGACGACCGGAGTGGAGTCCAACCCGCACGCGGACCTGGCGCCCGTCAACCCAGGCCGTGGCCTCCATGGCACGCTGAATCGCAACCGCTGCGTCGAGGGCGGCGGGCGCACGTTCGAAGACGGCGAAGAATTCGTCAGCGCGGGCATCCACTTCGAAACCTCCGGCGTTTCGTACGGCACGGCGGATGACGCGTCGCACCGCACTGATCATCGGTCCATATCGGTCCTCGAGCTCGGTCAGGTGCCGAGTGGAGTTCTCGACATCGGCGAAGAGGAGCATGAGGTTTCCGGACGGGAGGCGTGGCCGCAGTTGCCCGTCGATGAATCCGACAGGCACGATCCCGTGCCGTTTGGCGGCCCTGAGCAGCCGGGTCCGAGCCCGGTCACGCATCGACTCGTCGTCGAAGAGGAGCCGGCTGAAGCGCGCCAGGGCGTTGCGGACGTGCGCTTCGTCATGAATCGGCAGGCGGCGACGGCCAGTGGAATCGATATAGGCGAAGGCAGAATCCGGGAGCTTCGCCCGTTCTCGCGCACTCAGTTCAGCCATGTTGTGAATGATCGCAGAGGATCCAGCCACTCACCTGAGGCGCGGTAGCACCTCGCGGCCGAAGACCTCGACGAAGCGCTCCTGCTCCGGCCCGACTTCGTGCAGGTAGAGCCCGTCGAAGCCGCGCTCGAGGTCACGCGTCAGCCATTCGACGTGGCGCGCCGGATCGGAGGAGATTCGCACCGCGCCGTCGAGGTCGCCGGGTGTGACATGCACCCCGGCCGCCGTGATCTGGGCTGGAAGCGCGAGCGACGTCATCACGCTGTTGTCGAGGCAGTTCTGCCCCCATTGGGCGAAGGCCGCGTCGCGCGCCTCGGCGTCGGTGGGCGCGTACGCCAGGTGGACCTGGAGGTACATCGGCTTCGCCGCCCCACCGTTCGACCGAAACGCGTTCACCACCGCGTCCAGCTTGTCGTCGGATTGCACGACAGTGATGAGCGCATCGGCCCATTCGGCAACCCAGCCCGCAGTCTCAGGCGTCACCGCCGCGCCGACCAGCAGGGGAGGCCGTTCGGGCCGCGTCCAGAGATGCGCCTCCGACACCGTCACCTGTCCGGCATGCGTCACCGTCTCGCCGGCCCAGAGCCTGCGCATGAGGTTGGCGGATTCGCGCAGCCGTTCGTTGCGGTCCGCCTTGATCGGCCATGGTGCGCCGGTGATGTGCTCGTTCAGCAGCTGTCCAGAGCCCACGGCGATCCAGAAGCGACCAGGAAACATGACGCCGAGCGTCGCGGCCGCCTGGGCGATGATCGCGGGGTGGTAGCGCTGGCCCGGAGCGTTGACCACGCCGAACGGCATCGTGGTCGCCTGGAGCGCGGCACCGAGCCAGGACCAGGCAAATCCGGACTCGCCCTGTTCCTCGCTCCAGGGCGCCCAGTGATCGCTGCACATGCCGGCGTCGAAGCCCGCCGCCTCGGCGAGCTGAACCAGGCGGAGGAGTCGATCCGGCCGGAATTGCTCGTGGCTGGCGTGCACGCCGATGGCCGGCGACAAGGTCAGACCCCCTCCCGACGTCCGAACCAGTGGTACCCATAGGCCGGCAGCTCCACGCTGAGCCGGCCGTCGGCGATGGCGGGCTCCTCGCCGCCGCATCCGAAAATGTGTCGCCACCGTCCGCTCACCGCATCGGCCGGCAGGCGAACGCTGACCTTAGTCGGCGTTTCGGCGAAGTTGTGCACGGCCAGCACGCTCCTGCCGTCCCAGGTGGCGATGTGGGCGAGCGCCGCGTGGTTGCGCGTGCCGAGCACCTGCGACTCGCCCCAGCCGAACTCCGGCCATTCCTTGCGCGTGCGGATCGCGCGCTCCATCCAGTTCAGCAGGGAATCCGAATCGTGGCGCTGAGTCTCGACGTTCAGCTCGTGGTACCCGAACGGCCCTTTACGCAGCAGCGGTCGCGGCAGACCCTTCTCCCGGGCCGTCGTGAATCCGGCGCCCGGCTCGGCGGACCATGGCATCGGCGGACGAACCGCCTCGCGATCGGTCATGGCCAGGTTCTCTCCCAGGCCGATCTCCTCGCCATAGAACAGGACCGGCGTCCCGGGCAGGCTGAACATCAGGCTGTAGGCAAGCTCCATTCGACGACGATCGCCATCGACCATGGTCGGGAATCGTCGACGAATGCCGCGGTCGAATAGGCGCATCGACTTCTTCGGCGCGAAGGCGGCGAAGACCTCCTCGCGCTCGGTATCGCTCAGCTTGTCGAGCGATGCCTCGTCGTGATTCTTGATGAAGTTCGCCCACTGCGCTTCGGGCGGGATGGGCGGAAGGGCGCGAAGCGCATCGGCCACCGGAGTGGCGTCATGGCGCACGAAGGACAGGTACAGCGCCTGGTTGGTGATGAAGCTGAAGAGCATGTGCATCTGGTTGCCACCCTCGCCGAAGAAGTTCGCGATCTTGTCGATCGGCTCATTTGCCTCCGCCAGGAGCATGACGTCGCCGCAACGTCGTTCCGCGAAATCGCGGATGTCGCGCAGATAGTCGTGCGGCTCCACCGTCGCTGCGTTGACCTGGCCCTCCTGCTCGATCAGGAATGGCACGGCGTCGATACGGAAGCCTGACAGCCCCAGCTCAAGCCAGAAGCCGATGACCTTGTGGATCTCGTTGCGCACGACCGGATTGTTGATGTTCAGGTCCGGCTGGTGCGGGTAGAACCGATGCATGTACCAGCGCTTCGCCGCCTGGTCGTAGCTCCAGATGGTCTCCTGCTTGCCGGGAAAGATCACGCCGATGTGGGCGTCCGGGGGCTTCTCATCGGCCCAGACGTAGAAGTCCTTGAAGATCGGATGGCCCTTGCGAGCCGCCTGGAACCAGGGATGGTCGCTGGAGGTGTGGTTGATCACGAGGTCGGCAATGACCCGGATGCCCCGCTCACGCGCCACGCGCACGAGCTCCACGAGGTCGCCGAGCGTCCCGTACTTCTCCGCGATGCCGTAGTAGTCGGCCACGTCGTAGCCGTAGTCGCGCTCCGGGGATGGGTGGATCGGCATCAGCC
>JBPCKH010000049.1:0-3257 GCA_051004475.1 Candidatus Limnocylindria bacterium
CCGCCATGCCATCGCCGCGCTGGTCGCCGCTCGCGCGGTGCCGTCGACCGAACAGCAGGTGGCCTAACATCACGTCGCCGAGGAGCCTATGCCGTCAGACTTTTCCAGCACCGTTGGGACGCGACCGCCGCTATGACGTCGCCGACGGACCTGGGCCTTCGCGCTCTATCCCCTCGACCCGATCGAGTCACCGGCCGGCGGCTGGGTCGGCCTCTCCGAGATCACCCTGCTGCCAGACGGTCGCCTCGCGATCGTGGAGCGCGATAACCAGCTGGGGCAGGAGGCGCGGGTCAAGCGGATCTACGCCATCGACCCGACCTCCGCGACATTCGCTCCCCACGGCGACGCGCTGCCGGTGCTCGCCAAGGTGCTGCTCCGCGACATCTACGACGATCTCGACGCCGCCAGCATCTCCGTGCCGGACAAGGTCGAAGGGATGGCCGTGAGCGCCGACGGGCAGATCTTCCTGGCGACCGACAACGACGGCGTCGACGAAAACTACGGCGAGACGATCTTCCTGGAGCTCGGCGCCGTGGGGGAGGTGCTGGCCGGGCACTGACGGTCCTCGTCCGCTCGACAGCCACGCTGTGAACGGTCGATGCGCCCGGGCACGTACCCGAGGCGCATCGACCGAGAGTGGAGGGGAGAGACGGATGAGACTCTCCACGGACAACCTACCGGCCCCGGATTAATCAGGCGTCAAAGTCCCGACGCAGATCGCGGGCGGTGCGAGCTGACACTGCCGCCGTATGGAGGCCGATTCGCCGTCGAATCAGAACTGGACTTGCGCGGGGGCGCAAATCGTGCCCCTGAACAGGATGAAGTCATCGCGAGCCTCGTAGCTACTTGCGCTGGGGCACAAATAGTGTGGATGTGCCGGGTGGTAGGAGCGTGAACTCCAGGAAGGCGAGGACGTCCGCACGTTCGTCGATCAGCTTGCTCACCGGCTTGCCGACACCGTGCCCCGCATCGGTGTCGATACGAATGAGGACGGGAGCAGTGCCCGCCTGCGCGGCCTGGAGGGCGGCTGCGAATTTGAAAGAGTGACCGGGCACCACGCGGTCGTCGTGATCGCCGGTGGTGACGAGCGTCGGCGGGTAGGCCACACCGGCCCGGATGTTGTGCAAGGGTGAGTAGCCCAGCAGGGTGCGGAACTGCTCCGGATCATCGGCCGAGCCGTAGTCGCTGGTCCAGCCCCAACCAACGGTGAACCGATGGAACCGCAGCATGTCCATCACGCCAACCTCCGCAAGCGCCGCGCCAAACAGCTCGGGATGCTGCGTGATGCTGGCGCCAACCAACAGACCGCCGTTCGAACGGCCGCTGATGCCGATGCGCTTCGCCGTCGTCCAGCCGGTTGAGGCAAGGTGGCGGGCGCTGGCCGCGAAGTCGTCGAACACGTTCTGCTTGTTCTCGAGCCGTCCGGCATCGTGCCAGTCGCGACCGTACTCCCCGCCACCGCGCAGCGAAGCGACAGCCAGCAGGCCACCACGCTCCATCCAGGCAAGCCATTCGGTGCGGAAGGTCGGACCGACCGAGATGTGAAAGCCGCCGTAGCCGTAGAGCAGCGTCGGCACGTCACCGTTCGGCGCCACATCGCGGCGATGGGTCAGGAAGAGCGGAACCCGCGTCCCATCGGCCGACGTGCCGAGAACCTGCTCCGTGACATAGGCATCGGGTTCCCATGGCAGCGTCGCGGGACCGATCTCGCGCACGGTGCCATCGGCCATCGTGACGGCCAGAATGCGTGACGGCGCAGCGAAGGTGGTGAACGCGAGGAAGAGCTCGTCGTCGTCGCGGCGTCCGGCCAGGTCGCCAACGGTGCCGATACCAGGAAGCGCCACGTCCGCGACGTGGCGTCCATCGGTCTCGAAGATGGAGACCTGATGGTGGGCGTCATGGAGCGTGATCGCGGCCAGGCGCCCGCCGACCATGCGCACCGCTTCCAGGCTGTCCGACCCCTCACTGATGACCTCGCGCAGCTCAGCGGGTTTGGCGACCTCTAGCGCCACCACCCGACCCCGAGGCGCGTCCCGATCGGTGAGCAGATAGAGCATGCCGTCGACCGCGGCGATGAGGTCGTAGCGAGCATCGGCCTCATCCAGCACCGGCCGGACCTCGAGATGCTCGACGCCGCGCTGCAGATCCGCGACGTAGATACGGTTGGTCGGATCGGTCCCGCGCCAGACGGTCAGGACCAGGAGCCGCCCGTCATCGGTCACCTCCGGCTCGAAGGCCCACTCAGGCTGGTCGGGCGTGACGAAGACGATCGGATCATCCGCCGGATCCGCGCCGAGGCGGTGATAGCGAAGCTCCATGTCGCGGTTCGGCGCATGGAACGCGGCGCCGGCCGGGGGCTCGGGATAGCGACCGTAGAAGAAGCCAGCGTCGTCATGCGTCCATGCCGCCGATGCGTGCTTGCTCCAGCGCAAGCGATCCGGCAGGTCCTCGCCGGTCGCGGTGCGTCGTACGCCCCACGTGCGCCAGTCGGAGCCGGCGTCACTGATGGCGTAGGCGATCAGCTCGCCGCTCTCCGACACGGCGGTAGCCGATAGCGCCGTGGTGCCGTCGTCACCGAGCCGGTTCGGATCCAGGATCGGCGTGCCGTCGCTATCGGAGGCATCCGCCGACCAGAGCACATCCTGGTCCTCAAGACCGGTGTTGCGCAACTGGAACCATCGCCTGCCGTGCCGCCACGGCGTTCCCGCCCGCGGGTAGTCCCATAGCTCGGCGAGTCGAGCGCGGATCTCGGGCCGCGCGGGAACCTCGCCTAGGACTCGCTCCGTCAGCGCGTTCTGTGCATCAATCCATTCGCGCGACGCCGGCGCGTCGGAATCCTCGAGCGGTCGGTACGGATCGGCGATTCGCTGGCCGTGATAGTCATCGACCTGGTCGGTGGTCGGTGCGGTCGGATACTCAAGCTGCGGCACGGGTTCATGGTAGCGATCCGGGATTGATCCGCATTGCACGCTGACTTGATCGGCGCCTGATGACGGGCCGTGATCATCAGGCCGTGAATCGACTGAAGCTCGTCTTCTCCAGACGGCGCCGCGGGCACCCCGCCCCGTCCTGGCGCAACCCGCCGGACGCGATGACCCCTGACGTCCGGCTGGCCGATCTGCGCTCGGGCACGCCCAATGTGCGACGGCCCGAAGCCCTGGAGGTCCGCGACGAGGAGCCGCGTCGCGAACCAGGCCGGCGCATCTGGGAGCGCTGACGGCGCGTCAGGCGCTGAGTACCTCTGCGCTGCGCTCGTG
>JBPCKH010000050.1:0-2806 GCA_051004475.1 Candidatus Limnocylindria bacterium
CCCGATTCACATGGAGCGTGCATTGGGCCGCCTCAGGGCCGCCGCCCCAGCGCGCGCAACGCACAGGTGGTGTGAATCCGGACCATTCGCCACGCGGTAGCATCGGTCCGACATGCTCCCCGTCATCTGGACCCTGTTCGCCGTGCTCGCCGTGGGCGGCTTCCTCATGATCGCCGCCTACTGGCTCGAAGTGCAGGAGCGGCCGGACCTGAGCACGCGCACCCGGATCGGCTGGTCAGCTGCGGTTATGCTCTTCCCGATCTCGATCCCGGCCTACGCCTTCGCGGGCGGTCCGGGCTGGCCGCCCTTCCTGCGCGCTGCCAGCCTGGTGCCGGCGATCGCGTTCGCGCTCTTCCTGGGTTTCGTGTTCGGGGTGTTCATCTAGGCCCGCCGGCGCAGAAAGGCCACTCCCGACACCGCCAGGAGGACCGCGAGCGCGCCGATGATGGCGACGACCGGCAGCGTGAGCGCGAAAGGCTGCGCGGTGGACTCAGCCGGTTCGGCGACGGGGAGCACGGTGAGCATCCCCTCGACCTCGTCGGCCATGGTCGGGTCAATGCCATCCATCCGCTGGTTCATCGCACAGCTGGAGCTCGACAGACGCCCCTCGCTCTCGTGAGCGATCACCAGCCACCGCTCCCCGATACCGAACGAGACGCCGCAGTTCGCCCCGTTGTCGGGCCATGCCGCGAGTTCTACCACTGCGGTGCCGAGGGCATCACGCGACCGCTCCACGTCAAAGGCCCAGACGATCTCGTCCGCACCCGGCTGCATTGCGGCGGGAATCGGCTGATCCGTGCCAACGAGCGTGCCGACGAACGCGACGTGCGCGCCTCGGACGGCATCGGCCAGCGTCTGCTGCATGCATGAGCATGCGGAGACGCGGGCGGGAAGTGCCATGACCACGAGGAGAGCGAGGAGGGAGAGCGCCAGGCGAGCGGACCGGATCATCGGGACACCATGGTGCGGGGTCGTTGTAGGCGCCAGACGCCGGAAAGCCCGGTGCGGTTCCCGTCGCTCATGGCCCCACCATGGGAGCAGGCCTCGGTTGCATCGGCCATTGCCCCTATCATCCATCCATGACCAGCCAGACCGATACCCACGCGGCCATCGATGCCGCCGTCGCCTACCTTCGCGAGCACGACGCAGATCACCTCGCGCAGCTCGACGAGTTCCTGCGCATCGAGAGCGTGTCCGCGGATCCGTCGCGCAACGATGAGGTGCGCCGCGCCGCGCACTGGATCGCCGACGAGCTCACGCGGATCGGCGTCGAGCGTGCCACGCTGCACGAGACCAGCGCACATCCCATCGTGACGGCCGAGTGGATGAAGGCCGGCGACGATGCACCAACGGTGCTCATCTATTGCCACTACGACGTTCAGCCCACGGACCCGCTCGACGAATGGATCCGTCCGCCGTTCGAGCCGCGGCACGAGGATGGGCGCGTCTATGCCCGCGGCTCCGGCGACGACAAGGGCCAGCTGCTCATGCATCTCAAGGCGGTCGAGGCCTGGATGTCGACGGCCGGACGCCTGCCGATCAACCTTCGCTTCTTCTTCGAGGGTGACGAGGAGGTCGGCTCCGAGCCGGTCGAGGCGTTCATCGCAGAGCACGGTGATCTGCTGCAGGCGGACGTGTGCGTCGTCAGTGACGGCGACACCTTCGACGACGACGGCACGCCCGCCATCGGTTATGGCCTGCGCGGGATCGCCTAGTGGGAGGTGCGCGTTCACGGTCCGCGGCAAGACGTGCACTCCGGCCAGTACGGCGGCGGCGTCGACAACCCGGCCAATGTGCTCGTCCGCATGCTCGGCTCCCTGACCGATGCCGACGGGCGTGTCGCCCTGCCGGGCTTCTACGACCACGTTCGCGACCTGACCGAGGACGAACACGACGCCTACGCCGCGCTCCCGTTCGACGAGGTTGCCTGGGCCGATGAATCCGGCGTGCCTGCGCCGATGGATGGCGAGCGTGGACACTCCCTGCTCGAGAGGCTCTCCGCCAGGCCGACCTTCGACATCAACGGCATCTGGGGCGGATACACCGGCGATGGTGCCAAGACGATCATCCCGGCCTGGGCGGCAGCCAAGATCTCGACGCGGCTCGTCCCGGACCAGGATTACCGAGAGGTTGAGACGCTGATGCAGGACCACCTGGCGTCGATCGCGCCCCCGAGCGTGCGGGTCGAGGTCAAGATCATCCACGGCGGTGCACCGGCGATCACGCCGCTGGATCACCCGGGTATCGGTCCCGCCTCGCGAGCCCTGGAGGCTGGCTTCGGAACGGCGCCGCTCTTTCAGCGCTCGGGTGGCTCCGTGCCCGTTGTCGCCGCGCTGGACGCCCATCTCGGGCTGAAGACGCTCATGGTCGGCTTCGCCAATCCCACCGGCAACTTCCACGCGCCGAACGAGTGGATGAGCCTGCGCAACATCCGCGACGGGACGGCCTCCCTGGTTCACCTGTGGGGCGAGCTGGGCACCATGAGCGCCACGGACCTCCGAGGCGAGGGAGGCCCTGCTCCTGCATCGCCGCACCACCCCGGCGGCACCACCGCCGCTGGGCGGCGCTAACTGAGCACGGGGATGTCTCGAACGCCACTCGGGCCACCGCCGACACTGCTCCCAGCTCGCTACCGCCGCTGAGCGGCGCTCACTCAACCAGAGCGTGCATGCTGCGGCCGACCGACCACCGATCAGCCGCGACGATCGATGCCTCTCGAGAGATCGGGCACAGTTACCGCCGCTCAGCGGCGCCGACGGCCCCGGCCACGGTTGACGCGGTCAGCACAGCAAGGCTACGGTACGCT
>JBPCKH010000051.1:0-3204 GCA_051004475.1 Candidatus Limnocylindria bacterium
CATCGAGGCGGAGATGTCGAGCGTCCTCGATCAGCGCCAGGGGCACGCTCGCTCGCTGTACGAGATGCTGGCATACCATCTCGGGCTTGACGGGGATTTGGAGCTCCGCGGCAAGCGGATGCGACCGCTCCTCGGCGCGCTGGCGTACCAGTCCCTCACCGGAGACTACCGTCCCGCGCTTCCGGGCGCCGCGGCAGTCGAGCTCGGGCATAACTTCAGTCTGGTGCACGACGACATCGAGGACGCCGACATCGAGCGTCGGCATCGACCGACCCTGTGGGCCATCTGGGGCGTGCCGCTCGCCATCAACGCCGGCGACGCGCTCTTCGCGCTCTCGCGCCTGGCGTTGTACCGGCTCTTGGACGACGGCTTCAGCGAGCGACGCGTCCTCGCGCTCATGCGCGTCTACGACGAAACCTGCCTCGCGCTGTGCGAGGGCCAGTACCTGGACATCAGCTTCGAGCGCAGGACCGATGTCAGCGTCGACGGCTACCTCGAGATGATCGGCAAAAAGACCGCCGCGCTCCTGGCGGCATCGGTCCAGGCCGGCGCAATCCTGGCCACCGACGATCCCGAGGTGGTCGAGGCCTACCGGCGCTTCGGCTGGGATCTCGGCATGGCATTCCAGATGGCCGATGACGTCAAGGGCACCTTCTGGAGCTCGACCGATTCAGGCAAACCCGAGTCGGGCGACGTCCGCAAGCGCAAGAAGACGCTGCCGCTGGTGTGGGCGCTCGCCAATGCGTCAGTGGCCGATCGGGATCGGCTCAACGAAATCTACCTTGACGGGATCCGGGCCACCGATGGACGCGGACCGCAGCCGGTTGCGGCCACGCCCATGAAGGACGACGAGGTCTCCGAGGTGCTTGCCATCCTGGACCGATGCGGCGCGCGCGAACATGCGCTGGCTGAGGCGCGCCGCTATCGTGACCGCTCGCTGGAACAGCTCGAGCTGCTCCCCTGCCCGCCCCATGGCAAGCGCGACCTCGCCGATCTCGTCCGCTCGGTGATCGCCGCGTAGAGGTGCTCCGCGAGCCGAAGGGCTCAGTGACATACCACGGTGAGTCGAGACACGGCAGAGCGTCAGAGGCAGCTGCCGCCCGGACGCCGGGGCCGTCCCACCTCAGGCGTTCGCTGCGCGCACCTTGTCATCCTGTGAGGCATCGTCGGCGCGGCGAGCGCGCGAGGCGACGACTCGGGCCACGCGGCGCGGCTCCGCGGCCTCGACCCGGAGCATGACCCCATCACGGAATGCGGTCTCGGCACCCGGCAGCGGAATTCGGCCCTCGCGGTGGACGACGAAGCCGCCGACCGTGTCGTACGCCTCCTCATCGGTCTCGTCGTCATCGGAGAGGTCGAACAGGTCCCGCAGGTCATCCATGCTGACCCGGCCGTCGAGCCGGAAGGCGAGCTCGTCATCGGAGTCGATCGCCTCGACCATGGCCTCTTCGGTGTCGTACTCATCCTGGACCTCGCCCACGATCTCCTCGACGACGTCCTCCATCGTGACGAGGCCCGCAGTACCGCCGTACTCGTCGACCACGATCGCGATGTGCCGCTTCGCGGTCTGCATATCGTGGAGGAGTTCGTCCACCGCCTTCGACTCGGGAACATAGACCGGCGAACGGACAAGGGTCCGAATGTCGATCTGCCCGTTGGGGCGCCCGCCGCCCTTGAGGTACGGCAGCAGGTCCTTGGCGTACAGGATGCCGACGATGTTATCGAGGCTCTCCTCGAAGACCGGCAGGCGGGAGTGTCCGGCCGCGATGATCATCTCGATCACCTCGTCGAGCGGATCGTCGACATTGACGGCACGGATGCCGATGCGCGGGACCATGACCTCGTGGACACGCTTGTCCCCGAGCTCGATGACCCCGTGGATCATCTCCCTCTCCTCCTCCTCGATGCCACCCTGCTCGGATCCGGACTCGACGAGCATCTTGAGCTCCTCGGTGGACAGATAGCCGCCCTGCGGCTTCTCGGTGCCCCCCATCAGGCGCACCAGGATCAGGCTCGTGCGCGAGACCAGCCAGACGATCGGCTTGAAAAAGCTCTGGATGAAGCCGATCGGGTGCGCGACGAGGAGGGCGAGGCGTTCGGGAAAGTTGAGTGCGAGGGTCTTGGGAACCAGTTCGCCGACGATGATCGATACCAGCGCGATCACGAGCGTCACGGCCACGAAGGCGATCGTGTCGGCCGCATCGGTGATGAAGCCGAGCGGCTCGGGAAGGAGCTGGATGACCCTAGCCAGCTCATCGGAGAAGGCGCTCGCTCCGACGGCGCCCGCGAGGAAGCCGAGGAAGGTGATCGCGATCTGGATGGTGGCCAGGAAGCGGCTAGGATCCCCCGTGAGTCGGTGGGCGACGCGCGCGGCGCCATTTCCCTCCGCGGCCAGTTGGCTGAGGCGGTGGCGCTTGACCGTGATCAGGGCGATCTCGCTGGCGGCGAAGAAGCCGCCGACGAGGATGAGTGTGACGACAATCAGGACGTCGATCATTGGGCTGGGTCGCCGCAGGTACTGCTACCGTCCATCGAGCGGTGTTATTTCCGCCTCCCTACGAGTTCCGATCCGCCCACGGGCGGTTTCGAGCGATGCTTGAGCTCGATCGGGCGGGCCGGCACGCCGACCACCATTCTGCCCGCTGCCACGTCCCGGGTGACGACAGAGCCCGCACCGGTCGTGGCGTCCTTACCGATCGTCACCGGCGCCACCATCAACGTGTCCACGCCGATGCTGGCCCGGTCGCCGATGACCGTGCGATGCTTTGCCGTCCCGTCGAAATTGGCCGTCACCGACCCGGCCCCGACGTTCACGTTCTCCCCGATCTCGGCGTCGCCGAGATAGCTGAAGTGATGCTGCTGGGTTCCGGCGCCAAGTCGGCTCTTCTTGATCTCGGCGAAGTTGCCGATGCGACAGCGCGACCCAACCTCGGAGCCGGGACGCAGATGCGCGAACGGGCCGATCTCGACGTCCTCCGCGACTATCGCCTCCTCGATGATGCTTGCCCAGACCCGGGTCCGAGGCCCGATGCTGCTGTCTCGGACGTGCGCGTTCGGGCCAATCAACGCGTCCTGCGCGATGACCGTGGCGCCTTCAAGAATCGTCCATGGTTCGATGCGCGCATCCTGACCGATTTTGACCGCCGCGTCGATGCGGGTCGTTGACGGATCGACGATCGTCACCCCATTTCGCATGTGTTCCTC
>JBPCKH010000052.1:0-14990 GCA_051004475.1 Candidatus Limnocylindria bacterium
AGACCACACCGCGCGTCGCGATGCGCGATCAGCGCCAGCGGAGCGAGGAAGTGCTCACAAAACTGCCGGTATGCCGGCCACGGCTCGGTTGGCGCCGCGACCTCGAATGACAGGCTGTCGATCAGGATCGGCCGACCGGCGTCGATCTGGATGTTGTACGCGCTCGCGTCCTTGAGGCGCAGTCCGACGTCCAGCGCGCGCGACTGCAGCTCGAGCGTAAGGAGCGCCGCATCCTTCAGCTGTGAGAACGACCACTCGTACGGATACGAGATCACGTCGATCGGACGGGGCCGAATGACCGCCGCGCCTCCGGGACGCGCGGCGAGATCGAGAGACTCGACCTCGTGCTCGACGATCAGCCGATCGGCCACCAAACGCTGGCAGAGCCCGCTCGAGATGAACGCCTTCCAATCGTCGCTGCCAACATCCTGGACCTGCCGGTACAGGGTGCCATCGCGGCGGAAGACGAAGCCGGATGGATCACGGAACGATGCCGGATCCACCACCGGCGCATCAGCGATCGGGAGTGGCGTCCTCGCCGCCCTCGGCGCGGGTCGTCTCGTCGCGGTTTCCGCGAATGCGGTGCCAGCCATCACTGATGACGCGCCGGAAGAAGAACGGAACCGCCAGGACGCCGGCCAGGACCACCTGGAGCAGCATGCTGCCGGAGCCGGGATCGATATAGGCGAGGAACGGCATGAGGAGAAACCTTCGATTAGTGTTATGGGGATGTTATACCCAGAGCGGCGTGCGGGCTACCGGCGACGCGTGGAGTGGAGCGCGCTGCCAATCCACCCGCTGCTGGCGGCTGCCTACCCGGTCGTCTTCCTGTTCGCGACGAATGCCGCGGAACAGGTGACGCTCGACCCGCTGTGGGGGCCACTCGCCATGGCCGTCGGCGGCGCGGGGCTCGTGCTCGCACTCGCCTCCCTCGTGTTCCGCGACTGGCAACGAGCGGCGCTGGCGACCACCATCCTCGTCGCCGGCTTCTTCGGCTACGGCCACGCCTGGAATGCGGCAGCGGGGATCGTCGACAGCCAATGGCCACTCATCGGCGCCTGGGTGCTCCTCGTCGGCATCGGTCTCTTCATCGCCTGGCGCTCGGCCGGATGGGCCCGGACGGCGACACGAGCCCTCAACCTGGTCACGGTGATCGCGTTGCTGCTCAACGCGTGGAGCCTGGCCGGTGCGATGGTCACCTTCGGAGCCGTTGTCCCGACCTCCGACGACCCCAGCCAGCTCGAGCTCGCCCCGCCCGACCCGAATGATCTGCCCGATGTCTACTACATCATCTTCGACCGCTACGCCAGCCCGACCGCCCTGGCTGAGACGTACGACTTCGACAACGAGCCCTTCCTCGGCGCCCTTGAAGAGCGTGGATTCCGCGTGGCGCGCGATGCCCACGCCAATTACGGCAAGACCCCGCTCTCGCTGGCAAGCTCGCTGAACATCGGGATGCTCGACGCCGAAGCGCTCAAGGCGGAGGCCGACAGTGGCCGGGATCGCGAACCGATCCACCGGGTGCTGCGCGATCGCCTCGCCGTACCGGCCGCGCTCAAGGAGCTTGGGTACCAGTACATCCACGTCGCGAACTGGTGGGAACCGACCGCCACGAACGTCGATGCAGACCGGACGTTCCGGTACGACGGCCAGGATGAGTTCTCGACGGTCCTCTCGCAGACGACGCTGCTGCGTGCCTTCAACGAGCCTGAGGCCGCACCAAGCGACCCGTGGGACTGGCGCATCCTGCGGGAGCATTCACGGTATGCGCTCGATACGCTTGACGAGATCCCGGCCCTGCCCGGACCGAAATTCGTGTTCGCCCACCTGCTGCTGCCGCACGATCCATATGTCTTCGACACCGACGGCTCATTCATGGACCGGGCGCAGGTCGACGAACAGGGCCAGGTCGAGAGCTATCGTCGGCAGCTCAGCTACCTCAACGACCGCGTGCTCCAGATGGTCGACCGCATTCTGGCTGACTCCGGGCAGGACGCTTTGATCATGCTCCAGTCGGATGAGGGTCCCTTCCCGGCGCGCTATCGTGCTGACGAGTGGGGCTTCCAGTGGCGCGATGCGACGGACCAAGAGCTCGAAGAGAAGTTCGGAATCCTGTTCGCGATGCGCGTCGGCGAATCCGACCTCGACGAAGAAGGCTTCCACGACGCCATCACGCCGGTAAATGCGTTCCGCATCATCTTCAACGCCCGATTCGGGACCGATCTGCCACTGCTCCCCGACCGCACCTTTGCGCACGAAAATCTCTCCCACTTCTACGACTTCTTCGAGATCACCGACCGCCTGCGCCGATAAGGCCGGTCAGGCGGTGGCGAGGACCGCCCGCTCGGCCAGCGCGATCGGCAGCCCACCTGAGGTCGTGATGGCGTCGTGGAAGGCGCGCAGCGCATCGGTGTCGGATGCGCCGCGGGCAGCGAAGAAGGCCTTGCGAATGCGCACGATCTCCAGGCAGCCGGTGAGGTATGAGCTCGCCTGGGTGGGCCAGGCGCAGTAGCGGGTCACCTCGGCCTTGGCGGTCGGCTCGGTCAGGCCGGTCTTCGTGGTCATGAAGGTGACCGCCTCGTCCCACGTCATCTCGCCCATGTGAAGCGACGTGTCGACCACGATCCGCGCGGCTCGGAAGATGGTGGCTTCGTACTGGTTCATCTCGTGGCGCAGATCGGTGAAGAAACCTTGTTCGCGCATCATCCGTTCGGCGTACAGCGCCCAGCCCTCACTGAAGTACGGCGTGCGGTAGACCTGGCGCAGGCGTGACGGATTGGCCTTCGACATGACCAGGTGCCAGTGGTGGCCGGGATACGCCTCGTGCACAGCGGTCGTCGGAATGCCCGGGTAGGAATTCGAGGCCAGCCGCTTCTGGATTTCTTCGTCCGAGGCGCCATCCGGTGGGAAGGGCACGAAGAAGTGGCCGAGCATCTTGTCGCTGAAGGGAGGCGGCTGCATGTAGCTCGCCACGGCCAGCACGGGACGTTGGAACGGCGGCGATGGCACGACCGCGCACTCCTCGCCGTCGGGGAAGCTCACCAACGCGTGCTCGCGCAGGTAGACGCGAGCGCGTTCGGTCCATTCCTCGTAGCCGATGCGCATCTGTTCGGGCGTGCGAGGATGATCCTCGTTGAGCTCGTCGAGGACGTCCTTCCAGTCATCGGTCCCGCGCAGCTCGCGGGCGCACCGGGTCAGATCGATCGCAAGCTCGTCGTAGGCTGCCTGCCCTCGGTCTCGCAGCTCCCGCGCGCCGAAGGCGAGGAGCTCTTTCTCCCGCAGGAGAGCGCTGTAGCGCTCCTCGCCGAGCATCCACTCGCCGGTAGCATCCGGGCGCATCTCCTCCAGGAAGGCGACGTAGCCGTCATACGCCGATCCCGCCGCCTCCCCGGCGTCGGCCAGCCTGGCCCGTAGCGCGGTATCCTCCAGCTGGGCCGGCAGGATCTCCCTGACGTATCGGGCTCCGGCGCGCGCCTGGTTGGCCGCGCGATCGAGAAAGATCTCCGGAACCATGTCCGGCCGCAGGTTGCGCCTGCCATCCTCGAGGTTGCCGGGAATCAGCCTCATGCGGGCGACGGCCGCCGTCACTAGCTCGTCCATTGGGCGCAATCGGTGCAGGAAGAGGCTGAAAATGCCCTGCATGCCTGGATTCAGGTAGGTGTCCGGCTGGCGCCGCCAGACCTCGAAGTCATCAAGGATCTGCCTGCCGCGCAGGATACTGATGACGAGGTCACGGTCGATCAGATCATCGAAACCGACCTCCGCATCAGCAACCGCGCGAAAGCGCCCGAGCCAGGTGGTGTCGGTAGAGCGGCGACGCTCGAAGGCGGCCTCGGAGAGATCGTCGAGCTGCGCGTCGTACTCGGTGAGCCCCAGGCCACTTGCCCGGACCGGCGAATCGGCGAATTCGGCGTCGAGGAACTCGTTGGTCAGATCGGCGAACGTCGGCATGCAAGGGTCTCCTGCTGAGGCGCCCCGGAAGGCACAAGTCTAGCGGTGGTCCGCTCCGACGCCTTGACAGCCACGTGGCGCGGGTCAATCGCCGCCAGGGCCGATGATCTCCAAGACCGTGCCGTCCGGGGCACGGAAGTGGCACCACGCGGCGTTATCGGTGCGCTCGACGTCGGTCAGCATCTGGAGACCGGTGGCCTCCAGCGCCGCTCGTATGGTGTCCACGTCGTCCACGCGGAGACCGACAACGGGACCGGTGGTGAAGAAGGCGTGGTCCGGATCTGTGTCGGCATAGACGTGGAGCTCCGCATCGGTGCCGAGGCGGAAGCAGGTCGCACCAGGCGCCTCACGCACGATCTCCAGGCCGATGAGGTCGCGAAAGAGGCCGATCATCTCCTCGAACCGATCGGTTCGAAAGCCGATGAAGCCAATGCCGCTCACCGTACAGGCGGGAGCAGGCGGCCGAACCGCTCGGGATCGGCGGCCGCGGCCGATTGGATGGCGTTGAGCGCCGCGCCTTTGCGCAGGTTGTCGCTGCTGACCCACAGCGCGAAGCCTCGCGCTCGACCGGGGATGGCGCGCAGGCGTCCAACGAGGACAGGGTCGCGGCCCTCGATGTCGAGCGGCATCGGATGGCGCTCGGAGCCATCTGCCGGCCGATACTCGAGCCGGGGAGCGCTGCGCAGCGCGGCCTCCAGCACCTCGATGGTCGTATCGCGTTCGGTTCGGATATGAAGCGCGACCGAGTGACCGGTGTGGACCGGTACGCGGACCGTTGTCGCAGCAACGTCAAGCGACGGCATCTCAAGGATCTTACGCAGCTCGGCGTGGATCTTGTTTTCCTCGCCGGTCCAACCGGTTTCGTCGAGGACGTCGATCTGCGGCACCACCGAATCGGCGATCCGACCGTGGAACGGCGAACCGTCGGCGGCATTCCGATGATCGGTCCCGCGCTCGGCCTCGAAGGCGTCGAGACCCTTGCGGCCGGCGCCGCTGACGGCCTGGTACGAAGCCAGATCTACGGACGCGAGTCCGGCGGCATCTCTGATCGGCGCAAGAGCAACCACCGCGGCGGCGGTCGTGCAGTTCGGATTGGCGATAAGATTGCCACGGCGATCGCGGGCCGCATGCGCGTTGGCTTCCGGCACCACGAGCGGCACGTCATCCGCCAGGCGAAATGCTGAAGAGTTGTCAACCACCAGCGGAACCGATGCACCCGGCCCGGCCATGATCTCGCGGCTCTGCGGCCCATCGACGGCCAGGAACAGCACGTCCAGCCCTGTCGCGTTGGCATCGGTCAGGACGTGCACCGGAACCGGTGCGTCACGGTACTGCAGCGTATTCCCTTCCTCGTGTCCGAAGGCGCGCAGGTTCTCGGCGGGCAGGCCGGCATCGGCGAGGATGGAGCAGAAGACGCCGCCGACCACGCCGCGCGCGCCCGCGACGCCGACCGTTGGCCAGGGAGAGTCGTTCATGGTGCGACCATAGCGGAGATCGCGGGCTTCGCGCGTCGCAGGTCCCGCCCGCAATATCGGAAATATCCACCAAAACCGGCCCAAACCACGTGTTTGGCCGGGCAACACCGGAATATCGGTGGCCGTTCGGCGTGAGCCCTGCCCCGGCGCAGGCCTCTTGCCGACGGCGCACCGAAATATCTTCAAAACCCGCTCGAGGCCAGGGTGAGGCCAGGAACGACCGAAATTCCGGCGTCCGCGGACGAATCAGCTCTTGAAGAGGATGGGGCGCTCTCCCGCCACCAGGCGTGCCAGGTCGGCGTAGACGGCTCCGGCGGTGACGCGTCCACCGGCTCCAGGCCCGGAGAGACGGAACACGCCAGCATCGGCGACGGTGATCTCAAGCACGTTTTCGATGCCTGCAGCGCGGGCCAGCGGGTCAGCGGGCTCGAGCGGCATCGGCTTGATGGACATCGTTTCCTTCGTCGCTTCTGCCACGAGGCGGACGGTCTCGCCCGCGGCCACGTTGAGCCCGACGATGCCGGTGGTCGCGACATCAGCCTCCGGCCGCCAACGACCCCAGGCCACCGAGGCCAGGATGGCGAGCTTCTGGGCGGCATCGCGACCCTCCACGTCGAAGCTCGGATCGGCCTCGGCGAAGCCCTGCTCCTGTGCCTCACGCAGCGCCTCGCCATAGCTGCGCCCCTCACCCATGGCCGACAGAATGTAGGTCGTCGTAGCGTTCACGATGCCCCGAATGCACTCGATAGCGTCAGTGGCCGCGAGATGGGTGACTGTCTCGATCATCGGCGTACCGCCGCCAACGCTCGCGCTGCCGAGGAGCGCCGCCACGCGGCGATCGGCCAGGCGGGCAAGCTCCCCACCGTGGGTCGCCAGAAGTGCCTTGTTGGCCGTCACGTACGGTTTGCCAGCATCGAGCGCCAACCGTGCCCAGGTGAAGGGGAGATCGACCCCTCCGGCAAGCTCGACGACGATATCCGCCTCGAGCGCCAGCTCCGCCGAACCGATCTCCACGTCCGTCGGGAGGCCGTGACGCTCGCGATCGCGCACAGCCACGGATCGCAGGGTCAGCGGCAGCGGCCCGGCCCGAACGAGCTCGCCGAGGGCCGAACCGACCGTCCCCCAGCCGATGAGACCGACACGCAATCGTTCGCCATCCATGCGGCGGAAGTCTATCGGGTCATGGCCAAGGGAACGATCTCGAACGGCGCAGAAGGGCCATAGTCGACCGATGCGAGTCTTTCTGCATCGACACCTCGATCCCATCGCCGCGGTAGCATCGGTGCTCGAGTTTGCCGGCGTCATCTGGCTCGCGCCGCTGAGGTTCGAGCAGCTGGTCTTCTTCGGCGACCAGGGGCAGAACCGGCGAGCCGCCGTCGCACGTCAGGCCATGCTGCCGGCAGCTGCACTCCTTCTCTTCTCGTCGCGTCCGGCGTCCTCTTCGCCCGACGGCGGCCTGGCATGCCCCTTCGCCGCGCTGCCGGCACTCGTCGCCGTTCGCTGGAGCTCCTGGCGCCTGGTGCCGCCTACCAGTTGCTGGCGTATGGAATCTCGGCGCCGTTCGCGCTCGGTGCCCTGCTCTCGACCGCCGTCTGGTGGCGGCTCCCGCAGCCGTCAGGCACGCCCGTGGGGCGCGACGATCGGGGTTAGACTGAGGTCGATATGGGTGCAACCGAAACCGTCGACCTCTTCTTCGAGCTCATCAACGACGACCGTCGCGACAAGGCCGTGGAGCTCTTCTCCGAGAATGCCGTACTGGGCATCAGCGTCCCCGGCGGCGACGAACGCACCAACCTGCGTGGCCGCGACAAGGTCGGCGGCTGGTTCATCCGCGCCGGCGACGGCTTTCGGATGTTCACGAACGATAGCCGCAACATGGGCGCCAGCTACATCGCCGATGTGACCGTCATGCGACCCGGCGTGCCGTCGATGCAGGTCGAGGCCAACTTCCGCGTGGAGAACGGTCAGATCGTCGCCCTGTTCCTGCAACCGAATTAGGCTCGGCTCGCAGGACAGCCGGAAATTGTCAGATGGCACCAAGGGTGCCACTTGACAGACTTGAAGAGTGAGCCGTGCGGTCCGAAGGGAAACGCGCAACTGCCACTGATCAATCGTCGTTGCCACGGCCGTTGTCGTTGCCGCGTCCTTGGCCGTTCCCGCCACCACGGTCATCCTCATCGTCTTTGCACGCGCTGACCTGCTCGTCGGCATAGGCCTCGGCCTGATCCTCGGTCGTCAGGACCATCTCGGCTTGGGCTTCCGCGGCGACCTCGTCACCGCACTCCTTGGCAATCTTGGCGACCAGCCCGGCGAGCCAATCGGGCAAAGCCGGCGCGGGGGTTGATGCCGATGCAATACTCGCGGAGATCGTCGGCGATGACTCGCCGCCGATCGCACCGTCGCCCGGCCCGAGAGCCGATGCCATCACGGCAGCACCCGCCAGGAGGAGGAGCGCAACAAGCGCACCAATCAGGGCCAGCGGCCGTCGCCGCGCGGGCGGACCAGCCACGGCTTCAGCAGCCGGACGGGCTGCAGCGCGTGGCGCGAGACTGACCGGCATCGCCTGTGTGACAGCCGCCGTGTCGGTGGCGGCGGCCAGGTGCGTGCCGGTGGGGACCATTGCCAGCGCCGCGACGGAATCACCGGCCATCCAACTGCGCAGGGCGACCGCCAGGGCGCCAGCATGCAACGGCCGGTTCTCCGGCTCGACGGCCAGGCAGGCCGCCACGATTCCAGCCAGCACGGGATCCAGGCCGTCCAGCGGCGGTGGCCCGGCACGCTGCGCATCGATCAGGGCGCCCGGTGAACCGGCGGGGTACGGCGGCCGGCCGGTCAACGCCTCGTGGAGGACGACGCCGAGCCCGTACAGATCGGTTCTCGGCGTGATCGGTCCACCTGCCAATTGCTCGGGTGCCATGGCCGACAGCGTGCCGATCACGGTGCCGTCCAGGGTCAGGCGCTCCGCGGACTCGGCCAACGAATGCGCGATCCCGAAGTCGACCAGCCGCGTCCGACCGTCCTTCGCGAGCAGCACGTTGCCCGGCTTCACGTCACGATGGATCACGCCACGCTGGTGCGCGTGGTAGAGCGCGTCCGCGATGTCCGCGGTCGCGGCGGCCGCTTCGCGATCCGGCATCGGGCCATCCCGATCGATCCGCGCGCTCAGCGACTCGCCATCGACAAGCTCCATGATCAGCGCCGGCGCCTCACCGGTGGCGTCCACGTCGTAGACATCGACGATGACCGGGTGCGAGAGGCTGGCAGCGGCGCGGGCCTCGGCCGCAAGACGGCGCCGAGATGCCTGATCGGGCAACAGGTGAGGATGCAGCCGCTTGACGGCCACGTGTCGGTCGAGCTGGACGTCGTGGGCGTGCCAGACTTCGGCGCTCCCGCCGACGGCGAGGCGCTCGATGAGCCGGTATCGGTCCAGGATCAGTTGCTCGTCCATCCTTGCCCGCTCGGCGGGCATCGCGTTCCGTTGCAGGTTTCGGGCCGACTTCAGGGGAAGAGGTCTCGCCCCGGCTCCATGACCAGGACCGATGCGCCCTCTTCCGAGGGCAGCCAGGCGAACCCGCGCACGACGACGGCGGGGCGCTGCTCCACCTTGCCGCCGGCCAGATCGGCCGCGGAGGCAAGTTGGTCCGCCATCGCGATCACCGTCGCATGCATCTCGCGACCGGCGGCATCGGGTGCCCCGCGCAGGTCGAGCACCGCCCCGATCCCGGCCGAGCCGATTGCCACATTCACGATCCCATTCCGCCACGGCCGGCCGAACGAATCGCTGATGATGACGGCCGGCGATGTCCCGGTGCGTCCGCGCACCCCCTCGCGGATGCGTCGGGCGGAGAGGTCCGGATTCTCCGGCAGGAGCGACGCCACGTCCCCACCTCCCACATTCGACACGTCGACGCCGGCATTCGCGCACACCAGACCGTGGCGGGTGCGACTGATGATCAGGCCACCGGGTCCCATTCGGACGATCGACGCCGACTCTCGCAGAACGAGCTCCACCTGGCGCGGGTCCTTGCCCCATCGGCCTGCCCACGACCGCGCGAAGGCTGACGGCTCGACCGATGCCAGCTCGACCAATTGACCCTCCGCCTTGGAGACGACCTTCTGGGTCACCACCAGCACGTCGGCATCGGTCAGGCCGATCTCGGAAGCATCGGCGGCTTCCGCGATCAGGGCTGCCAGGTCATCGCCTGGCACGACCTCCGGGATACCATCGAGGCCGATCAGCTCGATGCGCGACGTCACGCCGCGTCGCCGAGCTCGAGCCAGCGGGTGAGATCCTCGGGGGTGTCGAGATCGAACGAAAGGCCGGACCGACTGACGGCAACCAGCGGCACGCCGGCACGCTGCACCTCCTCGAGATGAGCTGAGAAGCTGCCGACGCCGAAGCGGAAGCGGATGACGCCAGGCGGGCGCAGGACCAGTCCGTTCGTGCCGGTTCCGGCCCGGTCGGGCGCGATCGCCACCGCCGGCGCGTCACCGTCCGGTAGTGCGGTTTCAAGCGCTTCGACATCGATCGCCTGGAGGTTGGGAAGGTCACCGTGGAGGATGATGAGCGTGCCCACGTCCTCGACCAGGGCATCGAACCTGGCCTGCTCGAGGCCCTCGTTCAGACCCATGCCACGCTGCACGACGAGGCGGGCCCCGGATGGCTCGACAATCTCGGCCAGCGGTCGCGACGGGGAGATGACGACGACATCGTCACTCACCTGGCGCGTCACCTCAAGGACGCGCTGGAGAAGCTGGCTGACGAGCATGACTCGCTCCTCCGGTGAGAGGCTCGGAGCGAGGCGCGTCTTGGCCGCCTCGAGCCCACGGTGCGGGATGATGATCCGCGTCGTTGTCACGCGCTGAGCATATCGCGATCGCGGCATACATGGCGGGCTTCAATGGGCCAACGTGGCCACCGAATCACGTGAGAAGCGCCTGCGCCAGGGCCATCCGGTCGGCCTCGTTGCGCATCATCGTCGGCAGGGCGCTGACGCTCATGCCAAGCGCCTCGATTGCAGGCCGATGAGCCGCATCGGCCTCGTCGATCACGAACCTGTCGATCAGCCCGACATAGAGCCGCGCCACTCCGAGAGCGCTCGATTCGTGGCCCATCGACGCCAGCATGCGCGCCGCGGGACCCTTCAATGCGCGGCCATCGACGATCGGACTCACGGCAACCTTCGGCGCCGCGGTCGCATTCAACGCCTCGCGAACGCCGGCGAGCTCCAGGCTTGGACCAATACTGACAAACGGGTTGGATGGACCGATGACGACCAGCTCCGCGTCACCGATCGCCTCGAGGACGGCGACCGTCGGACGCGCGTCGCTGTCGAAACGCACGGCACGAACGTCCGGCTGCTGCCTGCGCCGCACGAAGTAATCCTGAAAGTCGAGGACGCCTTCATCGGTGTCCAGGCGAGTGCGGTATCGGTCGTCGGTAGCAGGCAGGATGCGGGCGCGGATCCCGAGCACGGTAGCCATGGCCGCCGTCACGTCGGTCAGGCGTTCGCCTTCGCGCAGGCGCCGTGTGCGCTCCAGATTCGTGGCCAGGTCGGCGTCGCCGAGCGTGAACCAGGTCGGCGCACCGAGGCGCTCGAGCATGGCGTGAGCGGTATTGGTGTCGCCACGGACGCCCCAACCGCGTTCCGAGTCGATCAATCCGGCCAGCGTGTAGAGCAAGGCGTCGATATCCGGGCTGACATGCAGGCCGTGCATCTCCGTGTCATCCCCGACGTTGGCGATGACGGTCAGCTCAACATCCTCGAGCATCGCGAAGCCATGCGCCAGCTTCGTCCCGCCGGTTCCGCCCGCAAGCATGGTGACCCTCATCGGAAGGATTGGAACAATGCTCGCCGGGCCGCGCAGTGCACCGGGTTTGGGCCTATGGCCGAGGCGGGCCACGCTCGAAACCACGGCCGCCCGAAGCCTCCGGCCGTCCAATGTCCCGCTGGGTGCGCATTGTTCACAACGGACGCATCGGTCTTGAACAACGCGCGACCATTATGCCAATCGCCGGCCGCTATTCGGCCGCGAGAGCTGGTTTGACCTCGGTGATGAGGCGCTCCATGGACTCCGCGTCGTAGGGCGACGGGAATCCGACGATGAAGTGCCGGAATCCGATGCCGAGGAAGGGACGCATCTGATCGGCGACCTGCTCGGGCGTGCCGACGAGCTGGTTCTTCCACAGCTCAGCCCCACCGTTGTGCGCGAACATCTCCTCGAACACGCGCTGCGCCTCAGCGGGGTCGTCGCGGATGATGCAGGTGCCGGCGCCGACGGTGCGCTCGATCTCCGACTCGTCTCGGCCGACCTCCTCACAGTGCCGGCGCAGGATTTCATCCTTGCGCTTGACCGTCTCGAAGCCACCGCCGAGGTTGCAGGCATCGGCGTAGCGGGCCACGATTCGCAGCGTCTTCTTCTCGCCTCCCCCGCCGATCAGGATCGGAAGCTGGTCCTGGATCGGAGCCGGGTCATTTCGAACTTTCCGCGCGTTGTAGAAGCGGTCGCCGGATGGCTCCTCGCCATGGAGCATGCCGCGCATGATGCCTACTGCCTCCTCCAGCCAGCGGAGCCGCTCACCGGGCGACCCGCCGAATTCGATCCCGAAGGCGTTGTGCTCGGTCTCGAACCAGGCGCCACCGATACCCAGGACGGCGCGCCCACCACTGATGTGATCGAGCGTGGTTGCCATCTTGGCAACGAGCCCCGGATTGCGAAACGGGTTGGCGCCGACCATGAGGCCGATGCTGGCGCGCTCGGTCCGCTCGGCCAAGGCGGCCAGGGTCAGCCAGCCCTCGAACATGGGTCCTCTGTGGGATCCCACGATCGGGTAAAGGTGATCCCACGTCCAGATGGAGTCGAAGCCGAGGCTGTCGGCACGGATGCCCGCCTCCCGCAGCGATGCCCAATCGGAGTACTGGTTCCAGCAGTTGGCGCCGAGCTTGATCGGCGCGGGGGAGGTCGGTGTCGAGTCATTCAGCATGGGTCAATGGTAGGCGTCGACCGATGGTCGTGCTCGCTTGCGCCATCTCGCCTCGGTCAGGACTTCGGAGCCTCGGCGGGACCGATGCGAACGGTCTGGATATTGGTGAATTCCCAGATTCCATGGCGGCCGAGCTCACGGCCGTAGCCACTGCGCTTCACGCCGCCCATCGGCATCCGTGGATCGGAAGCCACGAGGCCATTGACAAAAACCGATCCTGCCTGGAGCCGGCGGGCGACGGCTTTCGCTCTCACCAGGTCACGGGTCCACACCGCGGCACCCAGCCCGTACTCGGTGTCGTTGGCGAGCGCGATGGCGTGGTCGGCGTCCCGCGAGCGGATGAGCGCGGCGACCGGCCCGAAGGTCTCCTGGCGGAAGGCGGGCATCGCGTCGGTGACGCCGTCGAGAATGGTCGGCGCATAGAAGTAGCCACGGCCGTTGACCCGCTTCCCGCCGACGATGGCCTCGGCGCCCATGGCCACCGACTCCGTGACCTGGCGCTCGAGCGTCTCGCGCAGATCGGCGCGCGCCAGCGGGCCGACGTTCGTGTCGCGCGACGCCGGATCACCGACGCTCAACGCACGGACGGCATCGGCGAAACGGGCTCCGAACTCGTCGGCCACCGCGTCATCGACGATGAATCGCTTGGCGGCGATGCAGCTCTGGCCGTTGTTCTGGTTGCGGGCCCGAGCCGCGGTACGTGCGGCGTGGTCGAGGTCGGCATCGGCGAGGACGATGAACGGGTCCGATCCGCCGAGCTCGAGAACCTGCTTCTTCAGGCGTGCGGCGGCGAGCGACGCGATCCGGGCACCAACTTCGGAGGAGCCGGTGAGCGTCACGGCCGCGATACGGTCGTCGTCGATCAGGCGCTCCGTGTCGGCGCCCTCGACCAGCACGGTCCGCAGCAGGCCCTCCGGGAATCCGGCATCGCGCAGCACCTCCTCGCAGGCCAGCGCCGATTGCGGCACGTTCGAGGCATGCTTCAGCACGATTCCGTTGCCCGCCATCAGCGTCGGGGCGCCGGCACGGAACACCTGCCAGAACGGGAAGTTCCACGGCATGATCGCCAGCACGATGCCGAGCGGCTCGTATGCGACGTAGCTCTCGAGCGATTCGGTGGCGACCGGAGTGTCAGCCAGGTATTCGGCCGCGTGATCAGCGTAGTGGTCGCAGGCGAGGGCGCACTTGTTGACCTCGGCCTCGGCCTCGACGATCGGCTTGCCCATCTCAGACGTGATCAGGGCTCCGTAGCGTCCGGCTCGCTCCCGGAGCAGCTCCGCAGCGCGACGCATGGGAACGGCACGTTCTTCGATGGTCAATCCCTGCCACGTGTGCTGCGCGGTGGCAACCCCTTCGACGGCCTCGTCGACCTGCTGGGTGGACCACGGCTCGAACTCGGCGAGCGTCTCTTCCGTGGCTGGATTGCTGGAAATGATCACGGCTGGGCCGAAATATCGGTCATTCCCGTCCCGAACGGATGCCCATGCGGGGACTGACCGAAATATCGGCCAGGCAAGGCACCACGGTATCGGTCAGGCAAGGAAAACGTGGCCGCGAAGCATCAGTCATGGCGGATCACCTTTTCGACGCGCATGCGAAACGTCATCCGCTGCTGGCCCGCGAACTCGGCCCCATCACTGCCGTATCGGCGCGCCAGGGCCATGATGTCCGCCATCGAACGATCACGATCGTCATCAAGCTCGGCCCGCCCTTGGAGCGCGACCCAGGTCAGCTCATCTTCGAACGCAAGGCTGATCCGCGGATCGCGGCGCAGGAAGCGCTCCTTCGCGCGGCCAACCTTGGTATTCATCAGGATCGTGTCCCGGCCATCGGTTTCGAGGTCGAACCACATGACCGACTGGTTCGGCGCGCCGTCGCCGGTGAGCACGGCGAGCACCGGGTAGCGGAGCGTACGGGTGAGCCACTCGCGGAGGTCATCGGTCAGGACCACCTCGACGGTCAGGGCAGGATCGGTCAATGCGGTTTCTCCTCAGAAGGATGCACGACCGATGACCACGCTTGGAATCGGTCTCTCGTTGAACTCTGTTGAGAGTCTACACTCGGCCCTGATGACCTCCGCCGAGTTGCTCTCCATCGGTGCCGAGCTCCTTCTGGGCGAAACGGTGGACACGAATGCCGCGTTCCTGGGAGAGGAACTCGCGATGCTCGGCCTGCCGCTCCAGGCGATTCGAACGCTGCCCGACGACCGTGGCGTCCTGCGTGAAGCGTTTGCCTCGGCTCGGCGGCGCTCATCGGTGGTCCTGGCCACGGGCGGCCTCGGACCGACGCACGACGACCTCACCCGCGAGGCGGTCGCCGACGTAATGGGCGAGGATCTGGAGGAGAGTCCGGTCCTGCTGGCAACCCTGAAGGAGCGCTATCGCGCCTATGGGCCGATGCCGGACGCCAACCGTCGCCAGGCAATGCTGCTGCCATCGGTTGAACCCCTCCCCAATCCGATCGGCTCTGCGCCGGGCTGGTGGATCGACCGGGACGGCGTCATCGTGGTGCTGATGCCCGGCGTGCCGTCCGAGATGCGACGCATGTGGACCGATCAGGTCCGGCCGAGGTTGGCAACG
>JBPCKH010000053.1:0-9629 GCA_051004475.1 Candidatus Limnocylindria bacterium
TGCGGGCGGTGGTCGAGGGCGGAGCCGATGTGGGCGTAGTACGAGTCGCGGTCCTCGCCCTTGATGGCGTAGACAGGGATGCCGTGGTGGACCACGAGCGCGGCTGCCACGTCGTCCTGGGTCGAGAGCGGGTTGGAGGAGCAGAGCACGACGTCGGCGCCGCCGTCCGCCAGCGTCCGCACCAGGTTCGCCGTCTCGGCGGTCACGTGCAGGCAGGCGCTGATCCGCCAGCCCGCGAACGGACGCTCAGCGGCGAAACGCTCCCGGATGGCGGCCAGGACCGGCATCTGCCGGTCCGCCCAGTCGATCTTGAGACGCCCCGCATCGGCCAGGCCGATGTCGGCGACGTCGTGTCCTATCTCGATTCGCGTGGCCACGGAAATCGCATTGCCTCTCGTATCGGTCGCATCAATCCCCAGCCACCGGCACGCCGTCGGGCGAGGCGCTCGATGAGCTGACAGTGGGTACGGTAGCCGAGGCGATCGTATGCCGCGACGGCGGGACTGTTGTCGGCGTGCACGTTGAGCGCCACGTCTGTCACCCGATCGAGTAGCTCGGCGCTGACCGCGCTGGTGACCATCTTGGCGAAGTCATGACCTTGGAAGTCGATGTGCGTCATCACGTTGCCGACCACCCCGATCTCCTCCCGCGCGTTGATGGCATGCGTTCCGGCAGCGCTGACCAGCCGCCCGCGCACGCGGACACCGTAGTAGATGCCGTCCTCGACCACCGATGTCGGAAATCCGGCCCGATACCCAAGCTGGTAAAGCCGGTTGAGGTCGTCGATATCGAGCGCCGTCAGCCGCTCGGCCGGACCGGCGAACGGTGTGAATGTCTCACGATCGACCGCCATCCGCAGCATGAGGAGCGGATGGTCGAGCTCATAGATATCGCGCACCGCAGCCTCGTGCTGCTCGGTCGCCTGGAGGTAGGCATCCCGCGGTTTCAGGACACCTTCCAGGATCGCGCGGCAGCCATCGGGTACGCCCATCAGGAAGAGCGGCTGCGGAACGAGACCCTCGTGGTGCATTGCCAGTGCCGTCGGGCGGCCGGCGTCGTCGTGCGCCATGGCCCAGGCGACGCGCGCGCGGTTCGGACCGTCGAGGTCACCAAGCGCGTAGGCGGCGTAGATCCGATCCTGCCGCAGGAAGGCGGCGATCTCGCCGCGATCGCTGACGGCGCGGGCGCGGAGTCGGGGCGACGCGGCGACCACCATCGTTCCGCCAGGCTCAGTATGTGAGCAGGGCGTGAATCTCGAACTCGTCGAGCTTGTCGCGCCCCTTGAGCGCACCGAGCTCGACCATAAACGAGAGTCCCGCGATCTCGCCGCCCAATCGGCGCACGAGCTCGATGGTACCCATCACCGTGCCGCCGGTTGCCAGCAGATCATCCACGATGAGCACGCGCTGCCCTTTGCCGATGGCGTCGGAGTGAATCTCGAGCGTCGCCGTGCCGTACTCCAGCTCGTATTCGACCTCGATCGTCTCTGCGGGCAGCTTGCCGAGCTTGCGAACCGGTACGAAACCGGCGCCGAGCTTGTAGGCCAGCGGCGCGCTGAAGATGAACCCGCGCGACTCCATGCCGACCACCACGTCGACGTTCGCATCGCCCACCTGGTCCGCCATGCGGTCGATCACCTCGCGGAACGCATCGGCTTCCTTGAGCAGCGTGGTGATGTCATAGAACCGGATCCCCGGCTTCGGAAAGTCGGGGACCTCGCGGATGAGGGCGCGAAAGTCGTCGACGCTTGAGACGGTCACGTGCGGTGAGCACTCCGAGCTGTATTCGGTGGGCGGCATCAGTGCCCGCTGAGTCTAGACCGATGCGCCCATCGGCGGCAATGATTCCAAGCCTTGAACCGTTGTGCCGCCTGGCCACAGCCCGATGCCTCGGAGCTGAACAATGTGCATTCAGGCGCGCATTGCCCGGCCCGATGCCTCCGAGCTGAACAATGTGCATTCAGCCGCGCATTGGACGGCCGAACGCCTCCCAGGGCCACACACTTGAGCGTGAACCGGCCGCCAGCGAGGCTCGTATGCCGGCTAACGTTCTCGTGAGCGATCAGTTGTTCTCATCGCCGGCACGCGATGGACAGGAATGGCGATCGTCACTCGTGGTCGCAGGCCCACGATAGTCTGCCCGGTAGGTGCGGCACCGGCCACTCAGGGTCAGGTGGTCGCCAACCCTCCCAGCCGTCGACGAAGGGCGGCCCCAAGCACGCCACGAGCTGCTCGACGTTGATCGTCACGGCGCCGATTCACGTATCGCGAGCCGCTCGTCGACTTTCCGCCGTTGTCTCGGGCGCTGCGCGCGAAGCGGCTCGTCACGTCCGCTACCGAGTTCCCCTCACACCGGAGAGGCTACCGGAAGGCCGAGGGCATGTGCACCCTCGATCATCCGCCGGTCGTATGTGACGATCGCCTGGACCTCGCTTGCGAGCCGAAGCGCCGTTGCGAGATGGATGGCATCGAGCGAGCGGATGGAGCTCGGGGCGATACCGCCCGCCGCATCCAGGATCTCTTCGTCCACCGCTCGAAGGGTGAACGCGGCCAGCGCTGCGCGGGCGTCCGCGAGCCTGCGAGGCGCGCCGCGTCGGACGGCGCGGAGAAGCTCGGTCCGCAGCAGCGCAGAGGAAGCCAGCACGTCGTGCGGCTGAAGCCAACCCTCCAGCGCCTCCGATTCTGCCTCTCGAACAATGAGCTTCACGGCGGCCGACGAATCGAGGTACACAGCCATTGCCTAGACCTTGTCCTCGCGCAGCTCATCCACGATCTCGGAGAGCGGACGCGCTCCTGGCGTGGGCGGCGCGGGCGGCGGAAGTGTCCGCCAGCTCCTGGTGGCCGGTGTTGCCTTTCCCTCCGCGATTAATCGGTCGAGGATGCTCTCCGCCTTCGGGAGCGGCGCGAGGCGTGCAACGGGACGACCACGATCCGTCACCTCGATCGTCTCTCCGGCCTCAGCGCGGCGCACGTATTCCGATGCGTTCTGCCGCAGCTCGCGAATTCCAATCCGTTCCATGTGCTACATGGTAGCACATCAGTTGTGATTCAACGTTGAGCCCGCCATCTACTCTGTGCGCGAGGGAGCCGCAATGCTGAGGCTCGACTCCGGCACCTTACGCCGGGGGCGCGTACCTGACGGCGATCTGGCCGAGTCAGCCGCTCGAACCGCCGCGATCACGCACGGGCGGGGTGGATGGCAGGCTCACGGACGGGTCGACCGTTGGCGGATGCCAGCCGACGGAGGACGGTCTGGAGGACGCCGCCATTGCGCACATAGGTGATGTCGATCGGCCCATCCAGGCGCGAAATGACGCGGAACCGGGTCTCGCGGCCGTCGTCACGACGAGCCACGACGGTCAGCTCCTGTCGCGGCCGCAGGCCATCGGCGAGACCGACCACGTCGAACGTCTCCCGGCCGCTGATCCCGACCGAGGACGCGTTCTCGCCGGGGAGAAATTGCAACGGCAGGATTCCCATCCCGACCAGGTTGGACCGATGAATCCGCTCGTACGACTCTGCGATGACCGCCTTCACGCCGTGAAGCATCGGTCCCTTGGCGGCCCAGTCACGTGACGAGCCGGAGCCGTACTCCTTGCCCGCCACGAGAATGAGCGGGATTCCCTCGCTTGCGTATCGCATGGCCGCGTCGAAGATGGTCATTCGGTCGCCCGAGGGACGGTGCTCGGTGACGTTACCTTCAGCGTCCGGCGTCAGCAGATTCCGCAGCCGGATGTTGGCAAAGGTGCCACGCATCATCACCTCGTGGTGGCCGCGGCGCGACCCGTACGAGTTGAACTCGCGCGGCTCGACCCCGCGCTCCATCAGCCATTCACCGGCCGGGGACGACCGCGCGATCGAGCCGGCCGGCGAGATGTGGTCAGTCGTCACGCTGTCGCCGAGCATGGCCAATGTTCGCGCGCCGATGATGTCCGCCGGGTCGGTCGGGGCAGCGGCAACGCCATCGAAGAACGGAGGGCGAGCCACGTAGGTCGACGTTGCATCCCAGGCGTATCGGTCCCCCGGCGGCACCGGCAGCTCGCGCCATCGATCGTCGCCATCGAAGACCGATGCGTAGTTGCGCGTGAAGATATCGCCACTGACCGCCTTGAGCACCACGCTCGCGACCTCTTCCGAGCTGGGCCAGATATCAGCCAGCATGACCGGGGCGCCGTCGCGATCGGTCCCGATCGGCTCTGTCGTCAGGTCGACATCGACCCGGCCAGCGAGCGCGAAGGCGACCACAAGCGGCGGCGAGGCGAGGTAGCTGGCGCGGGCCAGGGGATGGATGCGGCCCTCGAAGTTGCGATTGCCCGACAGGACCGCCACGCCGGCGATGTCATTTGCCTCGATGGCCTCGGCGACCGGCTCAGCCAGTGGTCCGGAGTTGCCGATGCAGGTCGTGCAGCCATAGCCGACGAGGTGGAAGCGCAACGCCTCGAGCGGATCCATCAGGCCGGCCGCATTGAGGTAATCGGTCACGGCACGTGACCCTGGCGCGAGCGAGGTCTTGACCCATGGCTTGGTGGTCATGCCACGCTCGACGGCGTTCCGCGCCAGCAGTCCGGCGGCGACCATGACGGTCGGGTTGCTCGTATTCGTGCACGACGTGATGGCCGCGATCACGACCGATCCGGTGCGAATCTTGTGAGCCCGGCCATCGAGATGGACCTCGGCGGCCTTGTAGTGCGCATCGATGGGCGGAGTCTCCGGCACATGGGGCGCCGGAGCCGGGTCCAGGTCCTCCCGGACGCCAGGGTCACGCGTGTAGGACGGCGGGTCGGAGGCCGGGAAGGACTCGTCGCTGGCCTCATCGACCGTCCCCCGCGTATCCCCCGCGTCGGTCGCGGCGTGCTCGTGCACGGTGCCATCGGCATGCGTGTGCAACCCACTCGGGAAGGCGGCGTGAAAGCTTGTGCGCAGATCGGACAGGGCGACGCGGTCCTGCGGCCGCTTCGGACCGGCCAGCGATGGCACGACGCTGGACAGGTCGAGGCTGAGCGACTCGCTGAAGATGGGCTCCGGCGAAGTATCGGTACGGAAGAGTCCCTGGGCCTTCGTGTACGCCTCGACGCGCTCGATCACGTCGGACGGGCGGCCTGTCATGCGCAGGTAGCGCAGCGTCTCGTCATCGACCGGGAAGAGTGTCGCCGTCGCTCCAAATTCGGGCGACATGTTGGAGATGGTGGCCCGATCGGCCAGGCCCAGACGCGAGAGGCCGGGCCCGAAGAACTCGACGAACTTGCCGACCACGCCGTGAGCGCGAAGTTGTTCCGTGACATAGAGAACAAGATCCGTGGCCGTGGCGCCTGATGGAAGCTCACCGTCGAGACGAAAGCCGACAACGATCGGCATCGGCTGGTACAGCGGTTGACCAAGGAGGGCGGCTTCGGCCTCGATGCCACCCACGCCCCATCCGACGACGCCCAGCCCATTGATCATGGTGGTGTGCGAATCGGTACCAACCAGGGTGTCGGGAAGGAGCACGCCATCGCGCTCCGTGACGACATCAGCGAGGAACTCGAGGTTGACCTGGTGCACAATCCCGGTTCCAGGGGGCACGACCCGGAAGTCGGTAAACGCCTGCTGGGCCCAGCGAAGGAGCGCATAGCGCTCCCCGTTGCGCTCGTACTTGCGATCGACGTTGATCAGGAAGGCCGCATCGGTCCCGAACTGGTCGACCTGAACGCTGTGGTCGATGACGAGGTCGGCCGGCACGAGTGGATTGATGCTGGAGGGATCGCCGCCGAGCTCGGCGATCGCGTCGCGCATGGCCGCAAGGTCGACGACGCACGGCACGCCCGTGAAGTCCTGGAGGATGACGCGCGCCGGCATGAACGGAAGCTCAGCCTCTGCGGCATCGGTCGAGTCCCAGGAGGCGAGCGCGCGGACATCACCAGCGCTCACCAGCTCAGGCTGGGTCGCGGCGCCGCGCAACATGTTCTCGAGCAGGATCTTGACGGTGTACGGCAGGTGGTCCAGGTCGGCCGCCCCTGCGGCGTCCAGCCGGTAGTAGTCGTACGAGCGGTCGCCGACGCGTAACGTGTCGCGCGCGTTGCCAGGGTCAGCCGGTTTCGTCACGGTCGCCTCCATTCGGAGCCACGCCCAGCACTGGAGGCGGGGGCGGCATCGGTCGAAGTTCGGCGCCGGACGGGTGCGCCCGTCCCGGGTCGATGAAGGATCCAGTATACGCCGAGGCGGTGCGACAATCAGCGCATCGTGATCGAGCGTCGCTGGTTCCTCATCGGCATCGTGCTGCTGCTTCCGCTGGCAGGGCTCGCACTGCTGGTGCTCCGTCCCGAGTTCGACCTGGTCTGGGAGCATCAGCCGAGCCACTTCTGGCTGGTGCTGGCTGCAGCGGTCGTGAGCGTCACGCTGGCCTACGTGACGAACGAGGCGGCGAGTCGCCACGCAGACGCGCGCATCTTTCTCATCTCGCTGGCCTTTCTGCTGAGTGCCGGCTTCCTCGGTCTCCATGCCCTGGCCACGCCGGGCGTGCTCGTGGCGGAGCCGAACGCGGGGTTCGTGATCGCCACACCGGTCGGACTGATCCTGGCGTCCGTCCTATCTGCAGCATCGGTCAGCCGCCTTGCGGGACCGAGCGCGACGGCCGTTCTTCGCCACCGAGCGTCGCTGCGCTGGAGCGCCATCGGCCTGTTGACGGGGTGGGGCGCGGTCTCGCTCTTGGGCCTGGAACCGCTGCGTGGCGTGATTCCGTCCGAAGCGCTGACCGGCCCGATCGCCATCGTCGCAGCGGTCGCGGTGTTTCTGTACGGCTATGCCGCTTGGCGCTACCTCGGCATCGCCCGCCGACGAGCAAGCCCGGTCGCCCTGGCGCTCGTCGGCGCCCTCGTCCTGCTGGCGCAGGCCATGACCGCAGTTGCGTTGAGCCGCACCTGGCGCCTGAGCTGGTGGGAATGGCACATCCTCATGACACTGGCCTTCGGCATCATCGCCTTCGCGGCACGCGCCGAGTATCGGCGCACCGGTTCGCTGGTGGCCGCCTTCCGGCCGATTTACCGCGACGCCACGCTGGCGCACATCGACCGCTGGCATGGACGCGCTATGGCCGATATCGCGGAGCTCGAGGCGCGCGGCGAGCCGATCGACGGGCTCATCGAGGACCTCCGCCGCGACGGTGCGTCAGTCGAGGAGATTGGCGTCCTGACCGCGGCCGCGCGCGAGGTGCGCCGCGTCGACGAGCTCTTCCGCCCGTACCTTCCCCAGCACGTGGCGGAGCGGCTCCTCACCACGCCCGATCTCGGGCGCCTCGGTGGCGAGACGCGGACGGTGAGCGCGCTCTTCGCCGATCTCGCCGGGTTCACCACCTTCAGCGAGTCGCGTGAACCGGCGGAAGTCATCGCCATGCTGAACACATACTGGGCGACCGTCGTCCCGATCATCGACGCGTCGGGCGGCAGCATCGAGCACTTCGCGGGTGACGGGGTCCTCGTCCTCTTCAACGCGTTCGTCGAGCAGCCGGATCATCCGAGCCGTGCTGGCCGCTGCGCGCTCGAGCTGGTTCGCGCCTCCGATGCGATCGCGGCGGAGCACGATCGGCCGCGGTTCCGGGTTGGCATCAACACCGGCCCGGTCGTTGCGGGCACCGTCGGGGCCGCCGCCCGGCGTTCCTTTGCCACCATCGGCGACACGACCAACCTGGCGTCGCGGCTCATGAGCGCGGCCGAGCCGGGCCAGATCGTCGTCGGGCCGAGCACCGCCACCGTCCTGCAGCCGATCTCCCAGCTCGATCTCGAACCGGTCGGCCCAATCCGGGTCAAGGGCAAGCACCAGCCGATCGATGCCTGGCTGCTCATCGGAACCAGCTCCCCGGCTGGATGAACCCCCGTCGGCTACCGAATTGCGGAGGCTCACCCACCGTCCGATCGCCTCCGTCGTTGTCCCGGCACCCAGGACGCAACGTGCGCCGGCCAGACGCCGATCCGCCGTGCGGCGCGACAGAAATGCCTCCCGCACAGCCGTGCCCAGCGTGTGCCCCGCCACGAGCAGGTCGAGTAGCCGCGCCGCTTCGGGATGGACAGACTCATCCGCACAACTCTTGACGCGATCGATACGTTCGTCGCAGATCTGCAGCGCGGAGTCGACGGCCCAGCAACGGAACGCACTGCGCTCGTTGTCGACGTTGGCCGAGCCGCCGCAACCGGGACCGTCGACCTCGACTCGATGGTCGCCGACATCGATTGGATCTCCTCATCATGAGCGAGGTGTCCGATAGCCTGGTGACGGATGCGCGACTATGTGTCGGAGCGCCGCAGACCGGCCCCAAGCACGAATCAACCCCTTGAACCCATCCAGGAGGCACCGACGCATGATCACCCTCTCCGACGCACGCAACCGCCCGATCCTGAACCTATTCGCCGGCATCGGGCTGGTGACGCTGGCCGCCTGCTCATCGGGAGCTCCTGCAGCCACGCCGACACCACAGAGCGATTCGCCGGCGCCTGCGCCCGCAAGTGATTCGGCGGTCAGCTCCGAACCCGCGGACAACGGCGGGACCGGTGGCGGAACCGACTGGTGCCTGAACACGGTGGACGAAGTCGTGGCCGCCATCGACGTCGAGGTCACCCAGGCGGTCAGCACCGATGCCACAGGCATCGGCGGCGGCTGTATCTACAACGGCGCGGATGCCACGCCCGTGTACGCCATGTCCGTGGTCACCGCCGAAGGCGCCGTGGCCACCTTCGATGCCGCCAAGAATGGCGAAGGAGCAGTGACGATCGACGGCGTCGGCGATGACGCGGTGCTGATCAGCCCGCAGGGCCCGCTCGCGGTGCTCAAGGGCAGCACGTTCATCTCGCTGGGTGCGTTCGGCCCGATCATGGAGGATGCCGCGGCGTTTCAGGCGGCCATGGAGGAGCTGGGCAAGTCTGCCGCAAGCCGACTCCCGTAGCGATAAGCGCCGCCAGCCTGGTCCTCGCGGCGAGCGACGCATCGGTGCATGCCATCCATGGGGAGCTGGCCCGCACCGCTGTCGGCCGGTTGCAACGACATCGCCAGGATCACACCATAACCCGAGTCCACTCGTCTTCCTGAGGAGCCCACCCAGAATCGTGGCTACCTCTCCAGGGCGGACAGCGCCCGGAGCGCAACGTCGACGGGGTCGCGGCCAGCGGCGACTGGGATGCGGACCTGGTTCGAGCCGCTGTCCGGTCGGAAGCCGGAGACCTGGAGGGCGAGAGTCACCTCGCGTCGATCGGACAGGCGTGCCCACTTGAATGTGACCTGCCGCTCCTCGACCCGCACCTCTGGGACGGCGGCGGCCTCGGCCGCCAGGCGCACCCTGACCGCGGTGAAGAGACCCTCCACCGCGGCCGGGAGCGGCCCGTAGCGATCGCGCAGCTCGACGCGCACCGCTTCCATGTCGGCTCCCGAGCGAACCTTCGCGAAGCGCCGATACGCTTCGAGCTTTCCGCCGGAGTCCGCGATGTAGTCGTCCGGCAGAAACGCCGAACCCGGCAGGTCCAGCCGCACCGGTGAAGGTTCCGGGGCGGCGCGGCGGCCACGCAGCGTGTCGACCGCGTCGGCCAGCAGGCGGGTGTACATCTCGAATCCGACGGCGGCCATGAAGCCGTGCTACTCGGCGCCAAGGATATTGCCGACACCGCGGAG
>JBPCKH010000054.1:0-2992 GCA_051004475.1 Candidatus Limnocylindria bacterium
TGTCGGACGTCACCGATGGGACCCTCGCCGAGATGGACACCCTGGTCGACGAGGGCGTTACCGACTTCAAGCTCTTCACCGCCTACCCCGGCGTCTTCTACTCCGATGACGGCGCCATCTTTCGGGCCATGCAGCAGACCGGGAAGAACGGCGGCCTGGTTCTCATGCACGCCGAGAACGGGATGGCCATCGACGTGGTCGCCGCCCAGAATGTCGAGGCCGGCAACACCGATCCCTACTACCATGGCACCTCACGCTCACCGATCATGGAGGGCGAGGCGACCAACCGCGTCATTCGCCTGGCGCAGGTGGCCGGCGTGCCGGTGTACATCGTCCACCTGAGCGCAATCGAGGCGCTCAACGAGGTGCGCCGCGCGCGTGACGAGGGCCTTCCAGCCTACGCGGAGACGTGCCCGCAGTACCTGTTCCTGACCCTCGACGACATGGGCAACGGCTTCGAGGGTGCCAAGTTCGTGTGCTCGCCGCCCCTGCGTCCAGCGGAGCACGCCGCCGAGCTCTGGAAGGGACTCGCCAAGGATGACCTCCAGGTCGTTTCGACCGATCATTGCCCGTTCGACTTTCATGGCCAGAAGGACCTTGGAGAGGGCGACTTTCGGAAGGTCCCGAATGGGCTGCCGGGCGTCGAGGATCGCGTCAACCTCCTTCACTCCGGCGGGGTCGCCGATGGCTACTTGACCCCGAATCGCTGGGTCGAGGTCACCAGTGCCGCACCCGCGCGCATGTTCGGGCTCGAAGGGCGCAAGGGCGTCGTCGGGGTCGGAGCCGATGCGGATATCGTCATCTATGATCCTGCCGCGAAGCACACGATCAGCGCGAGCACGCACCACATGGACGTCGACTACTCATGCTACGAGGGCCGCGAGGTCACTGGCCGGGCGGAGATTGTCCTGTCACGCGGCAAGGTCATCGTCGACGGTGACGAGTGGTTCGGGTCAGCGGGTGATGGACGCTTCCTGAAGCGGACGCCGACCGGTGACCTGCTCGGCCGCACGTGATCGGCCCACCCCATCAACTTGGCGCATTGGGCGATTCCCGCGCGGACCGTTATCCTGCTCGGGCTGCATTCCCATAGGAGAGCACTCTTGAATCGCATGTCAGTACCGCTCATCGCGCTGTTGGCGCTAATCGTCGCGGGTTGCTCGAGCGGGGAGCAGAGCCAGTCGGCTTCGCCCAGCCAGGCTGCCGCCACCCAGCAGGCAACGCCGGAGCCCACCGAGTCGGAGTCCGAAGAGCCAAGCGATGGATCGGCGGTGGCCATCCCGTCGTTCGACCTCGACGGCGATCCGGAGCTCGCGAGCCGCTTCCCCGATACGATCGGTGGCGAGCCACTCGAGGTCCAGAGCTTCCGCGGCGAGACGTTCGCGGCGATGGGAGGATCCGACCCCGCGTTCGACGAGTTCCTCGACTCGGTCGGCGCCGACCTGGAAGATGTTTCCGTCGCTTTCGGTGGGTCGGCAGCCGGCGGGACCGCGCTCAGCGTTGGCGCATTCCGCGTCCTGGGAGCGTCCGAGGACGACCTCGAGCGAGAGTTCATCGCTGCCAGCGAGGACGCGGGCGACGTGTCTGACCTGACGCAGGCCTCCGTCGGAGGCAAGGACGTTTGGACCGCGAGCGATCCCGAAGGGGGCACCGGCATGTCGGTCTTCCTCTACACCAAGGATGACACCGTTTATTTCCTGACCGGCACCGAGGAGCAGGTGTCCGAGATCCTCTCGGCGCTTCCGTAGTGAGTCACCGCGCGGCCGTCTTCCTGAATGAGGGAGCCGGCAGCGCACGGACCGATCACGTCCGCCGCGCAGTTGAGCTGGCCCGCCACGCGCTCGACGCAGACCTCCACGTCATTGCCACGCGTGACGTCGACAAGCTCACGACGTGGCTTGGCGCGCGTATTGACGGATACGAGACGGCGGTGATCGCCGGCGGCGACGGTTCGTTGGGAGTTGCGTACAACGTTGCCGCCGGCCGTGAGGGGCTCACGCTCGGGTACCTGCCGGCAGGCTTCGGCAACGCGACGCGTCACCTCCTGCGCCTCCCGGCGACGCCCGAGGAGCTCGTTGAGGTGCTCGTGCGTCGCGACGCCCGGTCGGTCGACCTGGTCGAGATCGATGGTCGGCTGGCGCTCTTCGCCGGTGCCGGCTGGGACGCGCTCGTCGCGGGTCGCTACGCGGCTGCCGGTGCGCGCCGCCTTCCCGGCTGGGCATCAGCGGTCATCCGATCCCTCCCGGACCTGTGGCGACGTCCAACCGTCGAGGTGCGCGCCGACGACTGGACCGTGCATCGCGGACCGATTGAGCTGCTGGTGATCGGCACCACCCCCTTCTACGGGCGTGGGCTGCAGGTGAATCCGGGTGCCCGGCCTGACGCCGGTACCCTCGCGCTTCGGGTCTATGCCGGCCCGGCCCCACGCCTCGCGATCGAGGCCGCACGCTGGGCGTTCAGGGTCATGCCGCACGCCGAGCGAATCGACGCGCGCCGGGTTGAGTTGCGCACCCTCGACGGTTCTGACATTCCGGTTCAGGCCGATGGCGACGTCATTGGCCTGCGTCGGTCCTGGTCGTTCGAGATTCGGCCTGCGGCGGTTCGCCTCATCGGCCGCTGGCGTTGACCCTCACCACGCCGGCCCCGCAATCCCGCGGACCGCGTTCAGCGCGGCGAATGCGGCTCGGCGCAGGCGCTGCGGACCGGAGCCATGGATGCGCATCTCGGCGGGCGGCATCGACACGCCGCCGCTGAGCGCGACCCGCACGCGGCTTCGGCCATTCCCGTCCTGCGGCATCAGGGAAACCTGGACCACCGCGTCGCCCATCGGCGGGCCGGCCGGCGTGCCCATGTCGAGCACTCCGCCCAGGTAGCGCGCGGACCCATCACGCGCGACGGTTGCGGCCAGGATCGAAAGCAGCGCCCCCTCGGTGTCCGATTCCCAGCTCACGACGCTCTGCAGGCCCAGCGCTCCAAGTCGCGCCAGGGCGAC
>JBPCKH010000055.1:0-3787 GCA_051004475.1 Candidatus Limnocylindria bacterium
TCACCGCCATCGCGGTCGTGGTCTTCGACCTGTGAGGATCTCCTGACATGGCCTTCCCCGGTTCCGGCATCGCCAAGGGCATGGCGACCACCTTCCGCAACTTCTTCGCGCCGAAGGTCACGCGCCAGTACCCCGAAGAGCGCCCCGAGATCCCCGACCGATGGCGCGGGCGGCTGGATCTCATCTACGACCCGTTCGGCGAGCACAAGTGCGAGGTGTGCTTCCAGTGCGCCCAGGTCTGCCCGGTCGAGGCAATCGACATGAGCGGATTCGACTCGCAGGGGGATCGCATTCGCTACGGCATGCCGGAGATCTACGACGAGCGCAAGGACGCCAACGCCTACCGCCGTGCCGGCCTGGCAGCCAGGCCGATGCGCAATGCCGCACGCTGGGACGAGGCGATCGATGCCCCGTTCGTCGATTCGGTGATCGACGGGTTCGGCGGCCGGCCCGAGGCGCTGATCGCCATCTTCCGACCCATCGAGGAGCGGTACGGGTATCTGCCGGAGCAGGCCCTGCGACGCGTCAGCGATCGGATGACCATCCACTGGGCACAGGTCTTTGGCGCGGCGGGCCTCGGCGGCTTCAGGCTGCTCCCAAGGGAGGGCCACGTAATCACGGTGTGCGACTGCGCATCGTGCCGATTCGCCGGCGGCGACCAGTTGCTTGCGGCAATGGAGCGGGAGCTCGGCATCCACGCCGGCGAGACGACGCCCGATGGACGCTTCACCCTCGAGACGCGCAGTGACGTCGGCGCCGGCGCCATCAGCCCGGCAATGCGGGTGGACACCCTGGTGTACGGCCCGCTCGACGTGGACAAGGCGGTCCACATCGTCGGCGAGCGCCGGGCCACTGCCAGCGCAACGAGCGGCGGCTGATGGCGAGCGCGCTCTCTCCCCAGATCCGCATCCTCACCGGTGGCGAGCACCGCCTCCTGACCGATATCGGCCGCGTTGACCCGACCAGCCTGACCAGCTACGGCGAGCATGGCGGGTATGCGGGGCTCGAACGTGCGGTCACCAGGCTGTCGCCGGAAGACGTGATCGCCGAGATCGAGGCGGCCGGCCTGCGAGGGCGTGGCGGATCCGGATTCCCGACGGCCGCGAAATGGCGCGCTGCCCGCGACACCGCGGCCGACCGCAAGATCGTGGTCGCCAACCTGATGGCCGCCGATCCAAGCGCGCTCGGTGATCGTGCGCTGGCGGAGGGCAACCCACACCTCGTGGTCGAGGGGCTGATCATCGCCGCCTACGCGGTCGGCGCCAGCGAGGCGATCATCGCCGTGCGGCGCGACTGGACCGCCGCCATCGAGCGGCTGCAGACCGCTATCCGCGAGGCCACGGAGGCCCACCTCGGTGGCTACCTCGTGCTGGGCACCGATACAAGCGTGCAGCTCAGCGTCTGGGAGGGTTCCGGCGCCTACGTGGCGGGCGAGGAGACCGCACTCATCAACGCCCTCTCCGGCGATCGCGGCATGCCGCTCATTCGCCCCCCGTATCCGGCCGAGAAGGGCCTGTGGGGTGCACCGACCGTCGTGCAGAATGGGGAGACCCTGGCCCACGTCGCGTGGATCATGGCCCATTCCGCCGACGCCTTCGGCTCGGTCGGCAGCGACGGCAATTACGGCACGAAGCTCGTGACCATCATGGGCCGCGTCGGCGAACCGGGGCTGCTCGAGGTGCCGCTGGGCACGCCGCTGATTGACCTGCTCGACATGGCCGGCGGCGGGACCGGCTCGACCAAGGCCATCTTTGTCGGTGGTCCCGGCGGCGGAGCGATCGACGCCGGCTCACTCAACCTCCCGTACGAGTACGAATCGCTCGAAGGCGCCGGCGCCATCATCGGCTCTGGGTCGGTGCTGGTCACCAACAGCGAAACCTGCATGGTCGACACCGCGCGATTCTTCATCGACTTCAATGCACGTGAGGCCTGCGGCAAGGCCGTTCCGTGTCGCATCGGCACCAAGCGGCTGGTCGAGACCCTTGACCGCATCCTAGCCGCCACTCCGCGACCGAACGATTTCACGCTCCTGCGCGAGCTCTCGCGCAAGGTGAGCGACACCGCCCTGTGCAAGCTCGAGCGGCTGGCATCGGGACCGATCCTGACGACGCTCGACCGCTTCGGCGAAGAGTATCGGGCGCATGCCCAGCGCGGCGTCTGCCTGGCCGGCGCATGCCGGACCGATGCCGTACCACCTCTGCTTCAGCCGCTTGCCGGAGTCGATCCGGCGGCCGGCGCTTAGCCTCGCTACGATAGGACCGATGGGTTTCGGAACGACGAACGGCCACTCTGCTGGAAACGGACACGGGAACGGCAGCTCGGGAAGCAGCGGCGACACCGCCGACTACACCCCGATCTGGCCGATGGTGCCCGGCACCCGCGAGATCGGCGTCACCATCAACTGCCAGCAGCTGCAGGTCGAGGAAGGGCATACCATCCTCCAGGCCTGCCGCGGCCTGGGCATCGACGTCCCGACCCTGTGCTACGAACCCAAGCTCGCGCCGTACGGCGCATGCCGGATCTGCGTTGTCGAGGTCGAAGGACACGACGACACCCCGATCAGCTGCGGCACGCAGATCGAAGCGGGAATGGTCATCACCACCCATTCGGAACGGGTCGTCGAGAACCGGCGCATGGTGCTCGAGCTCATCTTCAGCGACCACGATGCCTATTGCCTGCCGCCCTGCCAGTTCAAGTGCCCGACGAGAGTCGACATTCCGGGTTACCTGAAGCAGAACACGCTCGGCAACTGGGAGGAGGCGACGCGCATCCTGAAGCGATCGCTCCCCTTCCCGGCCATCCTCGGCCGCGTCTGCCCGGCCCCGTGCGAAACCCATTGCCGGCGCGAGGAGGTCGACACCGCCATCGCCATCCGCGACTCGCATCGGTACTGTGCCGACCGCGTACTCGAGGTGGATGCTCCGGCGCCCATCCCGTGGCCGAAGGATCCGCCGAGCGGCCGACGCGTGGCGATCATCGGCGCCGGACCGGCTGGCATGAGCGTCGCCTATTACCTCCAGCTGAGGGGCCATCAGTGCGACGTGTACGAAGCCGATCCGGAGCAGGGCGGGATGCTTCGCTACGGAATCCCGCAGTACCGGCTGCCGAAGGGCTGGATGGATCGCGAGCTCAACCATGTGTGGGAGCTCGGGGCGACCTTCAAGCCGAACATGCGGCTTGGCCGCGACTTCCACCTTGGCGACATCATCGACGACTACGACGCCATCTACGTCGGCATCGGCTGCTACAAGTCCAACGAGCTCGGCATCCCGGGCGAGGACGCGGACGGTACGGTCAACGCGCTCGAGAACCTGTACAACTCGACCCGTGGCGTGCCGGTTCCGCGCCTGAAGGGGGCGAAGGTCGTCGTCATCGGCGGCGGCTTCACCGCCATCGACTGCACCCGCACCAGCGTTCGGCAGGGCGCCGACGAGGTCACGCTCGTCTATCGCCGCGACCTGAAGGACATGCCGGCCGCGGACGAGGTGCATGAAGCCATCGAGGAGGGAGCGCGCGTCATCTTCCAGGCCGCGCCCACCCGGATCGTGACCGGCGAGGACGACAAGGTGAGCGGCGTCGAGTTCCAGCGCATGAACCTCGGCGAACCCGACGAGCAGGGTCGCCGTCGACCGGAGCCGATGCCCGGCACCGAGTTCATCGTCGAGTGCGACACGGTGCTGGGGGCCATCGGCCAGGGACCCGACCTGTCGTGGATCGACTCCGAGCCGGACGAGATCCGCAAGGGACTCGAGGTCGATCGCCGTGGCAACCTGGTCGCCGAGGAGCA
>JBPCKH010000056.1:0-11773 GCA_051004475.1 Candidatus Limnocylindria bacterium
TGCGTCACCATCCGGATCGCGCGCCGGCCTCCGACGTCGCCACCCGCCGCACGTCCATCCTCAACCGCGCGTGGGCGGAGCTGCGTGACCCGTTGCGCCGCCTGCACTATGACCACGCGCTCGAGAGCGGCCGCGCGGAAACGCTCGAGTGGCCGCTCGACGCCGGCGAGGCCCCGCGGACGGTGCCACGCCACCGCCATGTTCGGAGCGAGCCCGGTGTTCCCAGCCAGTGGCATCAGCCTCAGTGGCGCTCGGCAGCCGGCTTTCGCGTCCCGGTCGAGGTCTTCGTGGCGGGGCCGGCTGCCCAGGAGCGCTGGATCATCGCGAACCACATCGCCGGCGAGGACTGGCGCGACCATACCGAGCGCTACTGGCTGCGTTTCGCGGCGCGGCATTACGCCGAGCGCGGCCGAATCGACGACTGGTTGGGCACCTTGGAGCGGATCGTGGCGCAGCGCCCGCAGTTCGCCGAGATCGTGGATGCGAATCTCCGCGTCGCATACCTGTCGGCGGGGGAGGAGCTGCGGGGCGCGATCCAACTGCGCGGGATTGCCGAGCGAGAGCCCGTCGGGTCGTCACAGCGCCGATGGGCCGAGAAGGAGCTGCGCGTCCTCCTCGGCGAGTACCGGGATGCGCACGTTCGGCGCGGTCCGGCAGCACGGCGGGCGGAGAATGCCGAGCTGCTGCTCAATTTCCTCGAATCGCTCGAGATCGACCCCAGCTTCACCGATTATCGGGCGGCCATCGTCGCGCATCGTCGCGCCGGCCATGCTGGGCGAGCGGCCGAGCTGGTCGAGCGCGTGATGGCCATCCCGGTCACCGATCCCGGTCGCTGGTTCAGCCTCGTCCAGTTGCTGACCGAGGCCCGGCAGCTCGATCGAGCATCGTCGCTGCTTGCCGAGATTGCGCGCGGCGAGCATCCCGAATCGCTCGATGCCAGGCGGGTGCACGGTCCGTGGCGGAGAATTTCGGTCGCCCGCGAGCGGCTGGCGCGCGCGAGGCGCGCGCAGGGAAGGCGCAAGGGCGCATGAAGGTGCTGAGACCTGATCGCCGGGCGTTGATCGGTGCGCTGGTCGGCGTTGCGACCGCACTGCTCGGTGCGTGGCTTGCGGGTCCCGCTCTGAGCTTCCTGCCGTTCACGGTGCTGCTGGTGCTTGCCATCGCGCTCATCGGTCTCGCGCTCGGTGCTAACGCGGCAGCCTGGGCATACGTGGCGGGTTCCGTGGTGGTGGTCGCCGAGGCGCTGGCGCCCAACGGTGGCACCTGGGCGTTCAGTGACACGGTTCGCCTGGCTGCTCTGCTTCTTGGCTCGCCGGCAATCGTCTACCTCGTCTACCGGGCGGATGCGAACCGCACCATCGCGGACGCGACGCTCGCATCCAGCCACGGGGCTGAGCGCCAGGCAAATGCCGAGCGCGAACGACTCGAGGCGGCGCGGAGCGATCTGAATGCGGCGCTCACCAGCGCCGAGCGCGAGCGCGCGCGGCTGGAAGAGGTGGCGGAGGCCATCCCCGAACCGCTGATCGTCTATGACGATCAGCCGCGCGGGACGTATGGCAATCGTGCGGCGCTCCGCCTGTTTGGACGCAGCTTCGTGGAGCGCCCGCTCGACGAGTGGGGTCGTGCAACCGAGCCGCGGGATGAGCAGGGAATCCTGCTCGAGCGCGACGCGTGGCCGCAGGTGCGCGCCCAGCGCGAGGCATTTCGTCGCCGGCTTACCTTGCGCATCCCGATGTCCGGACGAGACGTGATCGCGGACGTCGAAGGCACGCCGATTCCCGGTGGCGGTGCGGTTCTGCTGCTCCGCGACATTGGCAAGGAAGAGGATGCGCGACGGCGTCTTTCGCGCTTTGCGAGCTTCGTGGCACATGAGCTGCGCAATCCTCTCGCGGTCGCCAAGGCGCGGATGGAGCTGGCGCAGCGCGACCCGGGACAGTCGTCTCGCGCAGCCGGGCATGGGGCGCGGGCCCTCGAGTCGGTCGACGCCGCGATCGGCATCCTTGAGCGCCTTGAGCTCTACTCGCGAGCCGATAGCGGCCATGTCGAGGCCCGACGCGAGGCGTTCGAGCTGGCACCGGCCATCGGCGCTGCGATCGAGCGATTGCGGGCTCGCGGCTCCGAACGCGCGCTTCGCGTCGACATGCCCGACGGCGTGCGCGTGCTGGGCGATCGACACCTCAGTGAACAGGCGATCACGAACCTGCTCACCAACGCCGACCGATATTCGACGCCGGGCGGCGCGATCCAGGTCGATGTGCGCGACGGCCCGCTCGTGACGCTTCGCGTGCGCGATGAGGGACCGGGGATCGAAGAGGATGTCGCGCGGCGCCTCTTCCACGATCGGGTGGCGGCGGGTCGAGGACTGGGGCTTGGGCTCTATCTCGTGCACGCGACCATGGACGCCATGGGCGGATCGGTCCAGCTCGAGGAGAAGACACCCGCAGCCGTGTTCGCGCTTCGCTGGCCACGTTCACCCTGAAATCGTGGCTCACCCCGGCATCGGTTTGACATCCTTCGGGTAGTGCTTTAGCGTGCTAAAGCAATGACACAAGAGCAGATCACCGGACGCACCTCGATGGAGGACCGCTGGATGAGCGACGCGACGCGCGAGCTCGCCTCGGCGATGGCGACGCTGCGCGACGGTGACGAGTCGCTCCGCTTTCTCCGCGACCTGTGCACGGTCAACGAGCTGCGCGAGCTCGCCGCCCGCTGGGAGGTTGCGCAACTGCTTGACGGCGGCGTCAGCTACCACGAGATCAGCGAACGCACCGGTGCGTCGAGCGCCACGATCAGTCGTGTCAACCAGTGGCTGCGATATGGCCGCGACGGGTATCGGCTCGTGCTCGACCGGCAAGCACGGCGAAGGAGGCGCCGGTGACTGAACCGGTGACTGCCCCGTTGCGCCTGGCGATTCCCAACAAGGGACGCCTGGCGGAGCCGTCAGTCGACCTCCTGCGCAATGCTGGCCTCGAGTTCGAGCTTTCGGAGCGCCGGCTGAGCGCTAGCGTCCGCAACGCCGACATCGAGCTCCTGTTCGTGCGCACCGATGACGTGGCGGAGTACGTCGCCGATGGCCTGGTCGAGCTGGGCCTGACCGGCGCCGACCTGGTTGCCGAGCACGGTGGCGCGCTACACACCGTTCTGCCGCTGGGTTTCGGCGCCTGTTCGTTGGTTCTCGCCGTCCCACGTGACGGTGAGATGGCAGTGGCCACGGACCTGGCCGGCTGCCGCATCGCCACCTCCTTCCCGCGCGTGACTGCCACCTACCTCGCGGCGGAGGGCGTCGACGCGCAGGTGGTCGAGGTGCGCGGTGCCGTCGAGGTCACCCCCCAGCTCGGCGTCGCTGACGCGGTGGTCGATCTCGTCGCGTCAGGGAGCACGCTGCGCATGAACGGCCTGCGTCCGATCGCGACGCTGCTCGCGTCGGAGGCTGTGCTGGTGGCACGCAATGGCATGGCCGACGCCGATGATCGCGTCCGCGGACTGATCGACATGCTGCGCAGCGTGCTCGATGCCCGCGGCAGGGAGTACATGATGATGAACGCGCCGGTCGAATCGCTCGAGCGCATCCGGGCGCTGATCCCCGGCCTCTCCGGCCCGACCGTCATGCCGCTCGCCGACCCAGCCTTCATCGCCGTCCACTCCGTGGTCGAGCGCAGCCAGCTCTGGCGCATCGTCCCCGCGCTCAAGTCGGCGGGAGCGCGCGACATCCTCGTCGTCCCCATCGAGAAGGTCGTGCGATGAGCATGTTGCGCCGCATAGAGTGGGAAGGCCTCGACGGGGCGGGGCGGCGGGATTGGCTGGCAGCACTGCGCCCGCCCGAGCCCGAGACCGATGTCTCGCAGATCCTCGCCGCTGTCCGCGATGGCGGCGACCGTGCCCTTCGTGAGCTCACCGAGCGTCTCGATGGCGTGGACCTGGAAGACCCGTGGGTTTCGCCGGGCGAACGACGCGCCGCCACGGTCGAGCCGGACCTGGAACACGCGTTGGAAGCTGCTGCCGCCTCGATTGGTCGCTACCACGCCGAGCAACGAAATGCCCTGCGCCAGGAGCGTCGGGTGCGGACAGCGCCCGGCGTCAGCGCCTGGCGTCGATGGCAGCCGATCGAGCGGGCCGGCGGCTACGTCCCGGGCGGACGAGCGGCATACGCCAGCAGCGTCCTGATGCTGGCCGTGCCGGCGAAATTGGCCGGGGTCGACGAGCTGATCGTCGCCACGCCTCCCGGCCCTGACGGGTCGGTCTCCGCGGCGGTCCTCGTCGCGGCGCGCATCGGTGGTGTCGATCGCATCCTCAAGGCCGGCGGCGCGCAGGCCGTCGCCGCGCTGGCGTACGGCACCGAATCGGTCCCGGCCGTTGACAAGATCTTCGGCGCCGGCAACGCCTGGGTCACCGCCGCCAAGCGTGCGGTGAGCACCCGAACCGCGATCGACCTGCCAGCCGGCCCGTCTGAATGCATCATCCTGGCGGACGGCACCGCGGACGCGCAGCTCATCGCCCTGGACCTGCTCGCGCAGTCCGAGCACGGACCGGACTCGGTGGCGATCGTGGTCAGCGACGACGTCGCGCTGCTCGATGCCGTGGCGGAGGCCATCCCGGCCCTGGCCGCGGACCTTGCGACCGGAGATCGCGCTCTCGAGACCCTTGCCCGCCATGGCGCGTCGGTCCTCGTCGCGGATCTCGCCACGGGCCTGCGGGTGGCCAATGCCGTGGCCGCCGAGCATGTCAGCCTGCAATGTGAAGGTGCCGAGACGCTGGCGGACGAGGTGCGCAACGCCGGTGCGATCTTCATCGGTCCGTGGTCGGCGATCGCCGCCGGGGACTACGCCACCGGCACGAATCACGTGCTTCCGACCGGTGCGGCGGCGCGCGCATGGAGCGGTGTCGGTGTCGAATCGTTTGGCCGCTGGATCGAGGTTCAGCAGCTGTCAGCCGCGGGGGCATGGGGCATCGCGCGCACGGTGGAGCTGATCGCCGTGGCCGAAGGATTGCCGGCACACGCCGCCAGCCTGCGCGCACGGGCCGATCGCGCGGGCCCTGAATCGGCGAGTGATGACGTGATCGAGCTCTTCCGGAGGCCGGAGCCGGTCGTGCCTTATCCGGCCGAGCCATCCGACGAAGAGCTCGCCGCACGGGCCGGCATCGACGTCAACGGCGTCGTGCGCGCCGACATGAACACGCTCGGTGGCGGGCCGCTGCCGGCAGTGGTGGCGGCCGTTGGCGGCTTCAATCCGAATCGCGTGCCCGAGTACGGCGACCTCGCCTACGCGCGGCTGCGCGCGGCGCTCGGCGAGCGGCTCGGCGTCGATCCTCGCCGGATCGTTCCCGGCGCGGGCGCCGATGAGCTGATCCGCCTGGTGACGACGCAGGCGGTGGCCAGCGGGGACGCGGTCGTGATCCCGACGCCGACGTTCGCCATGTTTGCTGTTGAGGCGCGCCTGGCTGGTGCTCGCGTGATCGACCTTCCACGCGGTGAGCCTGCCCGTCGCCAGACGGTCAGTGACATCCGCGCGTTGGCCGAGCGTGAGTCGGCACGGCTCGTCTGGCTCTGCACGCCGAACAACCCGACCGGAGATTCGTATGCGCTCGATGACGTTCGGGCGCTGGCCGACGGCCTGCCGGCCCTCGTCTGCGTGGACGAGGTCTATCTCGAGTTCGCCGAGGACAGCATCGGGGCCGAACCCGGCTCGACATCGGCGATCAATCTCCAGGACGACCTTCCCAACCTGCTCGTCCTGCGCTCGCTCTCGAAGTCTCATGGCCTCGCGGGCGCCCGGGTCGGCTACCTGGTGGTGGCCGATGCACTGGCCGACCGTTTCGATGGCGTGCGCCTGCCGCTTTCGGTCGCCGCTCCATCGGAGGCGATCGCGATGGCTACGCTCTCCGACGAACACGGAGCGCGGGTTCGGCGGGTCGCCGTCATCGCCGCTCGTGACCGGCTGTCGGCGTGCCTGGCCGATCTCGGCTGCGAGGTGCTGCCATCGGTCACCAACTCGGTCGCCTTCCGGCCGCCGATCGAGGCTGCGGTCGCCGATGCCGGCCTCCTGGCTCGTGGCGTGGCGGTGCGACGCTACGAGGCCGGACCGATGGCCGGTTGGCTGCGTGCCACTGCACGGCTGGAGGCGGAGGAAGATCGGTTGCTGACAGCATTGAAGGAGGTTCTTTCGTGAGCCGATCCGGCTCGATGGAGCGAATCACGGCCGAGACGCAGGTCAGCGTCCGGATCGCCCTCGATGGGAGCGGTCAGGTGTCCGTCGAGACGCCGATCGGATTTCTCGACCATCTCCTGACGCTGCTCGGCCGTCATGCGCTGGTCGACCTCGAGGTGCGCGCCAGTGGTGACGTGCACATCGACGAGCACCACACGATCGAGGACACCGCGCTCGTGCTGGGTCGCGCCATCGATGCTGCACTCGGCGAGCGCACCGCCATTTGCCGCTACGGCGACGTACGCCTGCCGATGGACGAGGCGCTTGCGATCTGCGCCGCCGATCTCGGGGGCCGCACGTACAGCGACATCGAGCCGCGGCCCGATCCGCTGGTCGGCGGCAACGTGTGGCTCGAGCTGTGGCCGCATTTCGTCGAGACACTGGCGCGCGAGGCGCGCGCATCGGTCCACCTGGAGGTTCGCAAGGCACGCAGTACGCATCACCTTGTCGAAGGCGGCGTGAAGGCGTTGGCCCGCGCGCTGCGCCAGGCCTGGGAGACAGATCCGCGGCTGGCCAATGCCTCCGATCCCAGTCCGAGCAGCAAGGGCACGCTGCGGTGATCGCCGTCGTCGACTTCGGGTCGGGCAACACGCGCTCCGTGCTTCGTGCGCTGGACGCCATCGGCGCCGACGCACGGCTGGTGGCCACGCCCGAGGGGATGCACGCGGCCGAACGGATCGTGCTTCCGGGTGTTGGCGCCGCGCCGTCCGCGGTCGAGGCGCTCATGGCCCGCGGGCTGTGGGAGCCGGTGCGTGCCTGGGGTCTGGCGGGACGGCCGCTGCTCGGCCTGTGCCTGGGCGCCCAGCTGCTGCTCGGCGGTTCCGACGAGGGGGATGCGCCCGGCCTCGGGCTCGTCTCGGGTCGGTGCCGGGCATTTCCATCGACCGTCGAGGGCGGTCCGCGGCAGGTTCCCCACATCGGCTGGAACGAGGTGCGCACGGCCACCGGTGCGTTCGACGCGTATTTCGTCCACGGATTCTGGCTCGATGCGGTTGCGACGGCGGTCGCCGGCTGGACCGATGTCGACGGGTTCCGATTTCCATCCCTGCTGCGCTCGGGAGCCCTGACCGGCACCCAGTTCCATCCCGAGAAGAGCGGACCCACCGGGCGCGCGCTGCTGGCTTCCTTCGTCGCCGGCGCGCTCGACGCGCGGACGTCGCCGGCATGGAGCTGATCTGTGCCATCGACCTGCTCGATGGGGGAGCGGTGCGGCTGGTCCAGGGCGACTACGATCGTCGGATCGGGGCGGATGCGGAACCGAGCGAGCTGGCGCGCCGGTTCGTGGCCGCGGGCTGTCGTCGTCTGCATGTCGTCGACCTGGCCGGCGCGCGAGCGGGCCGTCCGATGCAGCTCGACGTGATCGGCGAGATCGTGACCGCGGCGCGTGCCGAGGCTCCCGCGGCGGTTGTCGAGGCCGGCGGTGGTCTGCGGCGTCCGGCTGACGTTGACGCCCTCCTCGAACGTGCCGACGAAGCGCTGCTTGGCACCGCGGCAATCGAGGACGCCGCGTTCCTGCGTGCCTGCGCCTTGTCGTATCCGGGTCGCATCGCCGTCTCGCTGGACCTGCGCAATGGCCAGGCGGCCCTCGACGGTTGGCAGCGGACCGGCGTTGGGGACGCCGAGGAGCTCGCCATGCAGCTGACGGTCGATGGCGCCTCGCGCCTGATCGTGACCGATACCGCACGGGACGGGACCATGGCCGGTCCGAATCTCGAGCTCCTGAGCAGGCTTCGAGCCGCATTGCCGGGTGCGGTGCTGGTGGCCGCCGGCGGCATCGCGTCCATCGATGATCTGCGCGCGGTCGCCGAGATCGGCTGTGATGGTGCCGTGGTCGGCCTGGCGCTGCTCACCGGCGCGATCGACCCGGCCGAGGCGCTGGCGGTGCTGGCATGACGCTGCGCAAGCGGATCATCGCCTGCCTGGACGTGACCGATGGCCGGGTGGTGAAGGGCACGCGGTTCGTGGACCTCGTCGACGCCGGCGACCCGGTCGAGCTGGCGGCACGATATGCGGCCGAGGGAGCCGACGAGATCACGATCCTGGACATCGGCGCGACGCGCGATAAGCGTCCGACCCTGCTTGGCCTCATCAGCCGCGCGGCGACGTCGCTCGACGTGCCCCTCTCCGTGGGCGGCGGCGTGCGCAGCCTCGATGACGCTGCGGCCTTCCTGGACGCGGGCGCGGACAAGGTGGCGGTCAACAGTGCGGCACTGCGTGACCCAACACTCGTCGAGCGCCTGGCCGATCGACTCGGATCGCAATCGGTTGTCGTCGCCATCGACGCGGCGCGCGTCGGCTCAAACGAGTGGCGCGTGCGCGCGGTGGTTGCCACCGAGGAGACCGGCCGGGATGCGGTGGCCTGGGCCCGCGAGGCGGTGGAGCGTGGCGCGGGCGAACTGCTCGTCACCAGCATCGACCGCGACGGCACGCGCTCCGGGTACGACCTGCGTCTGACGGCGGCCATCGCCGGCGTCGTGCGAGTGCCGGTGATCGCATCGGGGGGTGCAGGGAGCGCCGCCGACGTCGCCGACGTGCTCGCGGCGGGTGCTTCGGCAGCCCTGCTGGCTTCGACGCTCCATTTCGACATCCTGCGCATCGGCGCACTCAAGGAGGCGCTGGCGGCTGGCGGGTTGAGCGTCCGGCTGCCGGCACCGGTTCCGTCGGTGCATGAGGTGGCGGCGTGGCTTGGGTGAGCGCACGGCGGCCCGATTGGTCACGCGGCGACCTGCTGCCGGTGGTCGTGGTCGATGCGTCGCGCGGCGATCTCCTGATGCTGGCGTGGGCCAACCGCGCGGCTGTCGAGGCGACGGAGCGCACCGACGAGGCGCATTTCTGGTCCCGCTCGCGTGAAGAGCTGTGGCGCAAGGGAGCCACGAGCGGCAATCTCATGCGGGTCGTTGACATGACGGTCGACTGCGACGCCGATGCGATCGTGTATCGGGTCGACCCAGCCGGTCCGGCCTGCCATACCGGTGCGCTCTCCTGCTTCGACGGCGACCGGCGCATTGACCTGGCGGCGCTGGCCAGCATCATTGCCGAGCGGCGCGGGGCGGACCCGGCCGCTTCGTACACGGCTCGTCTCCTGGTCGGCGGACCGCGACGGCCGGCGGAAAAGGTGACGGAGGAAGCCGGGGAGCTTTCGGCCGCTGCGCTGGCCGGGAGCGACGACGAGGTGGTCGCAGAGGCAGCCGATCTCTTCTATCACGCCCTCGTTCTCCTCGAAGCGCGCGGCCAGAGCCTGTCCGCGGTGGAAGACGAGCTCGCCCGCCGCCACGCACCACGGGATCCCTGACCTTCACGCAGGGTCTGGAGGAAATTTCCGTAACGGAGTGGCTTGAAGGGGGGTGCGGGGTGGTCATCGTGCTCATGGCCCGTTGAAATGTCGGTTGAAACCCGCGCGCGACGGCGTTCGGGCCGGGTTCGACCGAATATCGCTGCGCGCGACGCTTGGGGCTGCGAGGGGTTGCTCGTCAGGCCAGCTCCGAACGGTTAATTCGGCCGAATCCCGCGCGAGCCGTCAGCCTGCCACCGCGATGACCTCGAGCGGGCCGAGCTCTGCGGCCTCGAGCTCGCTCCGCAGGGCCGACGCGTCACCGACAACGAGGATGAGCGCTTCATTGGGCCGAACCAGCTCCCGCGCGACCTGGTGAACATCGGAGGTGCCCACCGCCTCGAGCTTGCCACGATAGGTCTGCCACCAATCGTGCGGCTGGTCGTAGACCGCCAGCGGCTCGATGGCCGAGGCAATTCCGCCGGTGGTCTCGAAGCGGAGCGGGAAGACGCCAACCAGGAAGTCACGCACCTCCGCCAGCTCGCCTTCGGTGGGTGGCGCCTCGCGGATGCGCTCCAGTTGGCCGAGCAGCTCGCGGATGGCGTCGGTGGTGACCTCGGTCTGCACCGCGGCACTGGCGGTGAACGGCCCGATTGCGCGACGTGGATCGAATGAGCACCTCGCTCCATACGTGTAGCCGAGCTCCTCGCGCAGGCGAAGGTTGAGACGGCTGCCGAACACACCGCCGAGGAGCGCCGCCATGACGAGTGCCGGGAAGTAGCGAGCATCGTGGCGGTCGATTCCGAGATGGCCCACGCGCAGCTCGCTCTGGACCGATCCGGGACGGTCGATGAGCACGATCCGACGCCCGCCGCGCTGGGTCGGATTGAAGGTTCGATGCTCCGGCGCACTTCCAGTCCAGTCCCCCAGGTGCCGCTCGACCGCGGCGATGGCGTCATCAGGCGTGATGGCGCCGGCGATGACGATGTCGCCCACGTTCGGCGCGTAGTGGGTCGCATGAAAGGCGCGAGCATCCCCGACGGTGAGGGCCTCGACCGTCTCGGGACGTCCGGCGCTGATCCGCCCGTATGGGACGTCATCGGCGAATACCTCGCGCAGGAAGCCTTCGTCCGCGAGGCGCCCGGGATCGGCGCGCGCCTGGAGAATGTCGTTGAGGCGCTCTGACTTGAGCCGATCGAACTCGCTCTCATCGAGGCGTGGCGTGCGGACCATCTCGGCCAGCAGCGCGAGGCCATCGTCGAGCTTGTTGCCAAGTGCCGTGAAGCCTGCACGGGCGCTGTCCCACGATGATTCGCTGCCGACCTCGATCCCGAGCCGCTCGGTGGTCTCGGCAAAGGCAGCGGCGTCGAGGCGGCGCGTGCCGGTCACCAGCACCTGGGCAGTCAGCGCGGCGATCCCGGCCTGCTGCTCGTCCTCGGACGCGGCGCCGGCATCGGTCAGGAGGTGAATGCTGACGAGCTCGCGGTCCCGCAACGGAACCAGCCACACGCCGAGCCCATTGTCCAGCCGCTGATGGCTGAAGTCAGGAAATCGATATGGTCGCGGTGAACCGGCAATCGGGCGCGCGATCATGTCGCCGCCTCCGCCGGGACGTACGTCAGCGTGACGCGATTGTCCGGGCGCAGCGACGCGCGCAATGCCTCGCTGACCTGCCGCCCGCTGACCGCCTCCCAACGACCCATCTCCTCGTTGATCCGCTCCGGCTGGTCGAAGAGGCAGGTGTACATGCTGAGCCGGTCGGCGCGCTCGCTGATGCGTTCGAGCCCGCCGGCGACGTGCGCGGCGTGCAGGTTGTTGACCCGTTCGAGATCTGCGTCGATGGGACCGTCTGCGGCAAGACGATCGATCTCGGCCAGGGTCGCGGCCTCGAGCGTCTCGGTACTGACGCCGGGACGCGCGGTGACCCAGAGCGCGAACATTGCGGCGCCGCCCACGATCGGGAAGACGAAGACGCTTGCATCCTGCGCCAGGCGCTGCTCGCGGACGAGGCTGGCGTAGAGGCGCGACGCGCGCCCGGAGCCGAGGATGTCGGCGGCCACGTCGAGGGCGTCGAACGCATCGGTCCCGAAGGGAGGAATCCTGGAGGCGAGATAGATGCGGGGCAGCGGCACCTGGTCGGGTACCGTTTCGCGCACGGGGGTCCCGATCAGGGCATCGACCGTCATGTCCGGCGCCCCGGGGAGCGAGGGATTGGCCGCGATCGGTCCGAAGTGGCGCTCGATCATGGCCAGCGCCTCATCGGTCTCGAAGTCGCCGGCGACGGTCAGGACCGCGT
>JBPCKH010000057.1:0-7931 GCA_051004475.1 Candidatus Limnocylindria bacterium
TCTTTGAAGCGCGCAGGAAGTACGAAACCGACAGTCCCTCCAAGGTGAGCCCTCTGGAAAGCTTGTCGCCTCCTACTGCGATGAGGCTTACCCCGTCCGGATGTTCGAAGTACTCCAGAGCGTCCCGGGCTGTTCCATTGATTCGCCGGACTTCGATCGCCTCAGTGGCGTTCACCAACTCCAAATCAACTTCAGCCCACGTAACGTCCACGGCCAAGGTGTCGAGCCCGGAACGGTGGATGCCCCCTGTGGTTGGCACGAAGTCAGACCGCCAGAGCGCTTCCATCTCCGCGCGGAGCTGGACCGGAGCGTTTCCGTCGCCATAACGAAGCCTGTTCCGCATGGACTGGATTTCGCCGAAGATCTGCTCGTAGATCCGTTCCTGAACGGCGACATACCGGGTCACATGCACCAGCATCGAGTTGTGCGCCGATTTCTGACCCCGCGCACGCCTGGCTGCGACCGTTAGAACGAAGGATTGAATGGCGCGAGAGAGAGACGTCGGAATCGGGCCTGGCGTGAACTCTTTCTTGTGGGTACGCGGAATCCACGATTCTTCGTCGACGATCTCCCGGACGAGGGGGAGACCGGCGCGCACATCTTCATCAGGCTGCGCAACGTCGGTTCCGAAAACGATGCTCGGTCCGATGTAGTTTGAAGGGGCCTTTAGGGTGAAGATGAAGCTGCGAGGGAAGAGGTCGTCCTTGATGGCCGGGTGATCGGCTGCCGGATCAATGAGAATGTTGGCGAAGGGCGTCGCTGTATATCCGACGTAGGCACTCTGCTCGAACTTTGCCAAGAGGTCCCGGATAAGGCCATTGATCTTCGACGGCTCTGCCTCCTCATAGTCCGCCGTGTTCACTGACGCGTGGTCAGCCTCGTCATCAATCACCAGCAGTGGGACTCCAGGAACAATCATCCGATCCGACTTCGGGTCACGTTGCTGTCGGATGGTGGTCGACCAGTGGATGAGGTTGTTCAGCACCGAATGGTTCTTCTTGACCACGAGCACGACCGGGTCATTGCCGCCGATGTCGACTGCCGCCTGCATGGCGACCTTGGTGTGGAAGTCTCCCTTCTCTCCACTGTGCGTCAGTGAGTGGATCGCTGGTCGGTCGATCCCAGCCAGCCGCCCAGCTCCGACCCACACGTTGTCAGGGCTGTAAATGTGGCGTTTCTGTGTGTCGTAGCCGATGAACCCATGATCCACGCGAAGCTGTGTCTGGCTTCGCAGGCTGTTGTGCACCCCAGCGAGGACGATGATGAGTTTGTAGCCGGCGTCGGCGGCTTTGCACATCAAACCGATGTAATTGCCGGTCTTGCCCGACTGCACCTGTCCCGCTATCAAACCCCGGCGGTCCCAAGGACCCGTGCGTCTGGGATCCTCGAGTCGGCTTAGGATCTGATCCGTTAGGTCATCGGTGCGCAGGATCGCGATACGAGGAAGTGACTCGACCTCCTCGAGGAAGCGTCGGTATCGCTGCCAGAAACGCCAGTCAACCTGAGCCCTGCGGTCGGATAGCCAGTCCTGGTGACCACGAGGGTCATCGAGTACACCGGAGGTGCCCACCCACACCCGCACCTTGCTCTCGACCTCGCGCAGCAGGGCTTCGCGATCTACCAGCTCCTGACCGACCATGCCTGCGACCGCCACCAGCGCAGCGTCGACGGCGCGACCCACCCCCTCCTCCGTGGCAAGGTCGTCGCCCATGAGCATGAGCGCAATGGATCTCGCCATCTCGTAGGCGGGTGTCAACGAGTTCCTTCCATTGCGTCCGCGAGGCCTGCAACGGCATCAGGATATCGGCCGAACGGCTCCATCGCAGCGAGGCGCTCGATGGCTTCCCTGGATGAGTGCCCCGTCTTGACCATTGCGGCATACACCTCGCGGAGAACGTTGACCACGTCCGACGGTGCCGTCTCGAACGCATTCGCCTGGGTGGATTCGCTCTCGTTCTGGCTCATTGTGATCAGCGTAGTGGGCACAGTCTCTTCGACAAGGCGAAGCAGCGCATCGACGGTATCCCCGCTCACCGCAGACTCTCGGACCTGGTGGACGAGGGGATGATCGCGGTTGATGCGGTAGTGCACCTTGTCGCGAGTAACGCGCTGCTGCCAAACCAGGGCATAACCACCTTGCTGACGCCTCCCGATCTGCTTGCCTCGGTGGCGGTAAATGCCGGCGGCGAGTTCGCGCGTGGCCTTGGCAATCCTCGCGAGATCTGGCTTGAGTGCCCCAGGCGGTCGCGCAACAGCCTTCTTCACGTCTATGTGCCAAGCGTCATCCATTGAGTTCGGCAAATCCACCTGAATCCGCGCGAGCTTGTAATGCTCTTCCTTCTGGAACGGGAGCCCCAACCAATCGCCCGGGAGAAGAAGACGCTGGTTGCGATAGACATAAAACCCCTGGTGCGCGTTCCATCCCCGTGGCCCGCTAGCCCGCTGATGGGTCGGCTTGTCGATCCTGGAATGGTGCGGGAGCACATAGGGCTGAATCGGGATCCGAAGCCCGCGGTACGAGACCGGATCGATCGGCAGTGTTTGCGTAGCCGATTCACCCACGAGGAAGGGATCCCAAGGCTCGACCTGCTGACCGTTCATCCAGATCCGGAGAGGCCTCGTTTTCCTCTGCATGAACCGATGGAACGTCATAGCCAGATGATCCTCGACCTCGGCCTGCAGGGCGAGGAACTGCTCCTGCGCGCGCCGGTCTTCTACGGGCCTCGCATCAACGACGCGGTCCATTTGCTCCCAGAGAACCGTCGTGCTGACCCCCGGTGCGACCTTGTCCAAGGCTCGTTCGGTGTGATCCCGCAGATACCATTGCAGGCGCCACTCGCTTGTTCGCTCCACCTCGTCAAGGTCCCACGCTCTCTCTGCCACCTTGCCCTGAGCTCGCGTGCGCACAGTCAGCAGCCGACACTGGGAGAAGGATGCGCTCTTGAGTCCGAGACCGAAGCGACCCAGATCCTGAGGTTCCCGCTCGTCCCGGGGGCTCCGGGAGCCCGGCCGCATCGCCGAGATGAGTCCGTCTTCGTTCATACCCACTCCATCGTCGTCGATGCGAATCCAAGAGTTGGGTCCATCCCAGTAGAACGTCGCCCATACGTTCTTCGCCTTGGCAGTGATGCTGTTGTCAATTAGATCCGCTATTGCCGTGGAAGTCGTGTAGCCGAAAGCCCTCAGGGATTCGACCAAGGCCGCTGGGTCGGGATTGACGATGTCGTAGCTAGGCATATTGTCGGAATCTCGGATCATTAGCGGTGAGTCAACCATGATGCGAAGTCGTCAGCAAGCCGAATCATGTCCGCGCTGTCGACTGGCCGGTGGGTTGAGGCGAAGCGTCCGTCAGGCACGATGTCGATGGCTTTCATGCTCGGCTCGGGCAGAGCCGCGCGTAGGCGCACCACCGGCACGCATCGGATGAGGGAGTCGCCGCGAAGTCGCCGGAGCGGATCCGGGCGGTGCGGACGAGGATGTCGGCGCGGGCGGCGTCCAGCTGCGCATCGGTCCGGGTGGTGCTCATCCGGGTGGCCGACTCGGTGAAGTAGAGCGTCACGCGCTCGGGGGTACCGAGGCCCAGGGCGTCGCGGCAGGCGAGGGCGTAGATCGACAGCTGGAGGCTCTCGTCCACGCCCTTCTGGCTCGACATGCGGCCGGTCTTGTAGTCGATGACCTCGATGCCGCCCGACGGCATCCGATCGATGCGGTCGATCGAGCCGGTGACGACCACCGGCGGCGCGCCCGAAGGATCCTCGATGACGAGCTGGAACTTCGCCTCCTCGAGCTCGGCCTGGCCGAGGCTCTCGAGCTCGCCGGCGTAGAACTTGTCGAGGAGCCCGGTGGCGCGTCGCTCGTACGTCTCCTCGGTCGCACGGTCGCCAAAGCCGGTCGACACCCATCCCTGGCGAAACAGCCGCTCGAGGTCCTCGCGGCTCGGCGGCGGCTCTCCCCGAGCCCGTCGCTCGCGCGACTCGCGCGTGAAGGCCTCGAATGCGGCATGCGCGTTCGACCCGAATGTCAGCGCGCCGACCGGTCGCGACGGCTCGGGGATGCGGTACACGTAGGCGAAGGCGTAGCGCATGGGGCAGGTGTCGTGGGTCGCGAACGCCGAATAGCTGAACGTGGGCGGCAGCGGAACGATGTCCAGCAGGTTGGCGCCCGAGGCGCTGTCGAGGGCGACCTCCCGGAACGTGAGCGGGTCGAGCCCGGCGGCGCGGGCCGCATCGGCGTCCATGGCAGCGCGCTCCCCAACGCCGGCGAGCTCCTGGGTGAAGGACGCCCGGGCGGCAGCCACCTCGGGGTCAACGGAATTGGTGCCCTCGATGAGCCCCACCAGCTCGGCGGCCCGCAGCCGGAGCTCGAGGCGACGCTCGCGCTTCGTCGGCAGCGGCATGACCTGCTGGGCGAGTGCCAGGGTGGCATCGGTCTGGGTGTCCGGGGCATCCTCTGCGGCCGCCCACTGGTTGGCGCGATCGATGACCTGGACCTCGCCGAGCGCCCCATCCAGGATCTCGTTCACGAACACCGATGCCGGCTTGTCGGCCGCGGCCGTCCCGCCGTAGGTCGTGAGCATGAGCGTGTCCTGCGCGCGAGTCATCGCCACGTACAGGAGGCGCCGCTCCTCCTCCAGGTGATGGCCGTCGCCCTCGATCGCCTCGCGCAGCAGCTCCGGCGGGAAGTAGCCGCTCCAGCCCTCGCGGGTCGGCCACTCGTCCTTCAGCAGCTGCGGAATGACGACGTGCGGGTACTCCAGCCCCTTGGCCTGGTAGAGGGTCATGAGTCGAACGCCCCGCACGTCCTCCGCCAGCTCGACGCTGGTCGGCAGCTCGCCGCCCGCCTCCTGGTAGGCGTCGAGGTAGTTCACGAAGCTTCCCAGGCTGCCCTTCGGGTGGGCGGTCTGCCAATCGGCGGCGAAGCGCAGGAAGGAGCCGATGTTGGCCACGGCCCGATGGGCGTCCGGCGTATTCGCGCCGAGCAGGTCGAGCACGGTGCCGGTCAGCTCCAACCAGCGCTCGAGGATGGTGTGCGGGCCCTCGCGCCAGGTCTGTGCCTGGAGTTCCTCGAGGGCGCTGAGGAGTCGCCGGAGCTTCGCCCTGGTCGGAGCCAGGTCCTCCGGTGGTTTGCGCCCCGGCGCAAGTAACTGCGAAGTTGGGTCTGAATTTGCCCGGTTCGTGTCCGTGATTTGCGGTCCGGCGGAAATCGCGGCCGAAAAGGAGGCTTCCTGGGGCTCTCCTTCGTAGTTAGTTGCGCTGTGGCGCAAACCCGAGGCGCCGGAGGCGACCAGCTCCGTGATGACGTCGTAGAGGTGGGTGCGCTTGTCGAAACGAGCGATGCGCGTCACGTGCAGGATCTCGAGCGCGTCCAGCCGCCACGGGCCGCCCGTCATGACCCGCGTCAACGCCACGTCGTCGAGCGGATCGGCGATGGCCCGCAGCGCCTGCTCCAGATCCCGGATCTCGGGCGTGGCGAACAGGCTCAGGCCGCCGACGACCGTGTACGGGATGTCCTCCTCCCGGAGTCGCGCCACGATCGCGTCGCGGTGCGCGTGCTTGCGGTACAGGACCGCGACGTCGCCCCACGCCTGCGTGTCCCCGACCCGCTCGCGGATGGCGTCCACGAGGGCCACCGCCTCGTCCTCCGCGCCGGCGCACATCACGAGCTGGACATCCGGCCCCTGCCCACGCTCGCCCCAGAGGCGCTTGTCGGGCTCGAACCGGCTCGTATTGCGGCCGATGAGCCGGTTCGCCGCCTGCAGAACCCGATCGACGGAGCGGAAGTTCTGCTCGATCCGCAGCCGCTTCGGCTTGGGCGGCGCCGCCCCATCGCGGTCCTGAGGTGGAGGAGAGCTGAACCGGCGGTCGAACTCGTTGAATGCGGCGAAGCTGGCGCCGCGGAATCGGTAGATCGACTGATCGTCGTCGCCGACGACCATGACGTTGCGGGCCGGTCAGGCGTGCGCCCCAGCAGCTCGATGAGCTCGATCTGCGCAATATTCGCGTCCTGGAACTCGTCGACCAGGATGTGCCGGACCTGGCGCTGCCACCTGCGCAACAGGTTCGGTCGCCGCTTGAACAGCTGCGTGACGGCGGCGATCTGCTCGCCGAAGTCGAGCGCTCCCCTGTCTGCGAGCTCCTCCTGGTACGCCCGGTAGACCGATGCGATCTCGTGCAGCCGCATGACCTCCAGGGCTGCCCCGTCACGCACGTAGGTATCGGCCAGCTCGTCGATCTGGGCGTACTGCTCCGGCTCGAACTCGTTCCGATACAGCGCTTTTCCGGTGCCACTGATGCTGCGGCGTGCCTCGCGGTCCGCGGTCCTCTCGGGCTCGCGCTCATCGGCGTCGTTGCCGGCGCGCTCGGCGGCGCGCACATCGGCGTAAGCCTTGCGCACTTCGCGGACAGGCTTGAGGTTGCCGTTGGTCGCGAGGGCGGCGGAGACTTCGGTGTACGGGCCGTATCGGTCCTCGAAGGCGGCGTGCTCCTGCGCGACGAATCGGTCGAAGTCGTCCGGACTGACGAGCTCGTCCTTGGCCCGGTTGATGAACTTCACGAACTCCGCCAGGTGCCAGTGCGTCGAGTGGTAGACCAGCTCGAGATCGGCGCGGAGGTCCTTGAGGAGCAGGAGCTGGCCGACGCCGTCGAGGACGTCGGGGTTGCGCGGCATGTCCGCCTCGGCCGCGCTCTCGCTCAGGACGCGATGGCAGAAGCTGTGGAAATTGCTCACCGTCAGGCGCGCGGCGGTGGCCGGGCCGACTGCCTCCTCGATGCGCTCGCGCAGCTCGCGCGCGGCCTTCACGTTGTACGTGAGGACGAGGATGCTTTCCGGCTGCAGCGTCTCGTCCGTCCGCAGCAGGTGCGCGACGCGCTCGACAATGACGCGCGTCTTCCCCGTTCCGGCACCGGCGATGACCGCAACGGGCCCCTCGCCATGCTCGACGATGGCCCGCTGCGCATCGGTCAGTGGGAAGTCGTGGCGCTCGGTGCCAGCCGGCGGCGCTGCGGCGATGATGCGTTCCCTCCTGCGCGGATTCTAAGCGGCGGCGGCGGCCGTTCGGGTGCGGATCCCGAAACTGTCAGCGGTTATATCACTAACGATATATTCGCTGACATGAGCGCGCGGACCGCGCCGGCGAGCTGACCAGGGGTGTCGAGTCACCGAACCATTTGTGACGACGGGCCGGCGCCTTCTCCCTGCGACGGCCGGCCCGCGTCCGATCGGACGCTCACCATCGAGGCGGTTCGTGACAGCTCACGCGTCACGCATCTGCCCCGCTCGCCGGGTGTGGCGCCGAGGAAGAGGCCGCCGAGACGGCCTAGGGTTGCGGACGAGGTCCGCGAGCGCGAGCAGGAGATCCGTGGCCTCATCATCCTTCGGCGTGCGGCGCGCCCGTCGAATGCGGATGAGGTCCTCGAGGGCGGCGACCCGCACCAGGATGCCCGCATCGACGGGCATGCCGACCGAGTTGCGCAGGAGCGTGTCGTAATCGTCGCCGGCATCGGTTTCGGTGATGAGTCGCATGTGGCGCGGATCCGCCTGTTGGCCGAGGTCATGCCGCGCGATGGCCAGCCGTTCGATCGCGACATCGGTAGACGCATGGCAGACCTGGATGGGAGCCCGACCGACCTTGATCGGCGCACCATGCGCGACCTCCGCCAGCTCACCGATCAGGACGAACGGCACGTTGAATCGCCGTAGGCGGCGAAGGGCGCGGATCGGATCGGTCGATCGGCTGGGCATCGCCCGTCGCGTGCGCTGCGGGACCGTCATGGCGAGTCGCTGCTTGATGGCTCCTTCGTCCACCACCGTTGGGCCGATCGGCTCCACGATGAGCCGGTGTCCGGTGGCCGCCAGGAGCGCGATCAGCGTCTCCGTTCGCGGGAGCACCGTCCCGCGCTCGATGCGCGCGATGCTCGGCTGCGGCATGCCGA
>JBPCKH010000058.1:0-4042 GCA_051004475.1 Candidatus Limnocylindria bacterium
GACCAGCCGCGCGCTGGCGGCTACTCTGCTGTTCACGGCGTACCTCCTTCAGCGGTTCTTCAGAACTTCCGCTTTGGAGACTACGCCGTCTTCAACTTTTCCAGCAGGTTTGGGACGCCACCGACGCCTAACCGACGTACCCGCACTGCGCACACCACCCAATCGCCTCTGGATGCGTCCCTCGCCATGATCGAGACGCCGCATCGGCTGTTCGGCGCAGCCGTACCCCTATTCGTACCCCTTAGTCGGTGGATCTCAGGGACATAGCCTAGACTCCAGGAGACTGCCTAGAGCACGACTTCGCTAGCCTGTGCTTGCGCTAGACGAATCAGCATCCAGGATATTCAGCGACTGGTTACCGGCGGGTAACGGCAACCTGCCATCCAGAGATCGCCGCCGGCCCCGACTCTCCCGAAGCGTCGCGATTTACACCACATGACCGTTGCGCAGCGCAGGGGCCCTTCGAAGCGTTTCTGATCACATCTCGAGGTGGGAATGATCTTTCGCGCAACCAGTACCAGGAGCAGAGAGCGCCAGTGAGTCCGGCTCGTCGCCGCCGCAGCACGCGCTCACGCATCCTGTGGGCCGCTTTCGGATTGGCGCTGCTCGTCGCCTTGTGCGTTGCCTACTTCCAGCTCGCGGTTCAGCCGACACTCTGGGACGCGTTGACGAACGGCGCGAATTACTAAGTCCCGGCTCATTTGACCGCGCCAACCGGAACTGCAGGTCGAGTGGTGCCTATTGACACCGGGCATATGGTGGCGATCCGTTCCACGCCGCAGCCCCATCGGCGACCCTCGACGTACCGTGCCGGTGGAGAACCACATTGGATGCACCGCTGCGCGACGTGGCGTTCCTCGTGATCCTCGGACTGCTATTTGTCCTGACCCTCCAGGTGCTACGGCTGACGAGCGACCAGCGGCGGGATCGCAGTCGCCGATGAGGGTCCGCCCGGGCGTCATTGGCGATCGATTCTGACAGTCGCGCTTCGCAGCCGGAGGTGCGCCAGTTGGAGGTCGGCTCCGTGTGAGGAGGTGGGTCATAGGGTATACTCTGGGACGGTTCGACCGGCCAATCGACGAACCGTGAATATTGAACTGAGTACGAGGACGTGGGTCGGTTCGCCATCCCACGTCTTTGTTTGTCCCCGCTGTCCATCGCCCGGGCGCGGAACGAGGAGCGGCCATGAATCGAGACTTCATCGGAGCACTGCTCCAGCTGAACGCCGAGAAGGGTGTGCCGCCGGAGATCCTGATCCGAACGCTGGAGCAAGCAATCGAATCGGCGTATCGGCGCAATGCGGACGCACCCGAGAACGTCGTCGTCACGGTGAACCCGGAGACCGGCGAGATCAGTGTCGCGCGCGAGTACGAGGTCATGGCCACCACCGAGGAGGTCGAGGACCCCGAGGCGCAGATGTTCGTCGCCGATGCGCAGAAGATCGACCCCGCCACGGGTGTGGGTGCCAAGGTGCGGATCCCGGAGAACGTCACGCAGGCCCAGCTCGGCCGAATCGCTGCGCAGACTGCGGGACAGGTCTATCGCCAGCGCCTGCGTGAAGCACAACGCGACGTCGTCTTCCAGCAGTACGCCGCTCGCGAGGGCGAGATCATGACTGGCACGGTCCAGCGCACGACCGATTCGGCCGTTGTCCTCGACATGGGCAAGGACGTCGAAGCGGTCCTGGCCGTCACCGAGCAGTTGCCGAGCGAGATCTATCGCATCGGTCAGCATCTCAAGGTTTACGTCATGGAGGTCCGTCGCACCACGCGCGGTCCGGTCATCGTGGCCAGCCGCACGCATCGGGGATTCCTGCGTCGCCTGATGGAGATGGAGATTCCGGAGATCTACAACGGCACGGTTGTCATTCGCGGCATCGCTCGCGAGGCGGGCAGCCGCTCGAAGGTTGCCGTGGAAAGTCGCCAGCAGGGCGTTGATGCCAAGGGCGCGGCCGTCGGTCAGCGAGGGGCGCGCATCCAGTCGATCGTGGCCGAGCTGAACGGCGAGAAGGTCGATATCGTCCTGTGGGATGAGGATGCCGGTCGTTTCGTGGCCGAGGCGCTGAGCCCGGCGGAAGTCCTCAGCGTGCGGATCGACGAGGAGCACAAAATCGCCAACGTCATCGTTCCGGAGCGTCAGCTCAGCCTCGCCATCGGCAAGGAGGGGCAGAATGCCCGCCTGGCCGCCAAGCTCACGGGCTGGCGCATCGACATCCGGTCGGATGCCGGCGTCGCGACGGCCGCGGCCGGCGGCGGCGATCGCGTGCACGAGGCAGCCGGGGAGGCCCCGGCCGATGCCGAAGCGACGACCTGATCACGTCCCGACGCGGACCTGCGCCGTCTGCCGCCAGCCGCGCCCGAAGCAGGAGATGACGCGCATCGTTCGTGCGATCGATGGATCCATTCACCGCGACGAGACCGGTCGTGAGCCGGGCCGCGGAACCTATATCTGCACCGAACCGGCCTGCCGCGACAGCGAGCGCAGCGCGGCCGCCGTGAAGCGAGCGCTCGGCGCCGTGCCTGCGCCGGAGACGCTCGAAACCAAGGGAGCACCACATGCCACCACGTAGATACCGACCGCGACGCGGGCCACGCCCGCAACGCAAGCGAACCGGAGCAGCCGGCGCTGCCCTGCTCGAGGCACAGGCACCTGTCCGCCCCGCGGGACCCGTCGAGCTTCCAAGCTCGATCACGGTCAAGGACTTTGCCGAGGCACTCGGGGTCAGCTGGGCCGAGATCATCAATATCCTGATCAAGAACGGCATTTTTGCCACTGTTAACCAGGCAATCGACTACGACACGGCCTCGCTCGTGGCGGCCGAGCTCGGATTCGAGGCGACCCAGGGAGGCGTCGCCGAGCGGGAGGCCGCCGCAGCGGCAAACGAGCAGGACCTCGTTGCGCCGGGCGGACCGGGTGAGGGCGATGGCAAGCCGACGCTGTGGACCGATGACGATCCGTCCAAGCTCGTCGCGCGCGCGCCGATCGTGACCGTCATGGGCCACGTTGACCACGGCAAGACCAGCCTGCTCGACGCGGTGCGCGAGACCAAGGTCGCCTCGGGCGAGAGCGGTGGTATCACCCAGCACATCGGCGCCAGCGAGATCATCCACAACGACAAGCGGATCGTCTTCCTCGACACGCCCGGCCACGAGGCATTCACCGCCATGCGCGCCCGCGGCGCCCAGGTCACCGATATCGCGATCATCGTGGTGGCGGCCGACGACGGCGTGATGCCCCAGACCAAGGAGGCGATCGACCACGTCCGCGCCGCGCGCGTACCGATGATCGTGGCCATCAACAAGGTCGACAAGCCAGATGCCAATCCTGACCGGGTGAAGCAGGAGCTTGCCGACAACAAGGTGCTGATCGAGGAGTACGGCGGCGACGTCATCGCCGTCTCCGTGAGCGCCAAGCAGCGGACAGGGATCGACGACCTCATGGAAATGGTGCTTCTCGTCGCCGATCTCCAGGATCTCAAGGCCAATCCTGACCGCGACGCGATCGGCACGATCGTCGAGTCGAAGGTTGAACGAGGTCGCGGGAACGTCGCGACCGTCCTCGTGCAGACCAGCACGCTCAAGGTCGGACAGATCGTGAGCGTCGGTCGGACGTGGGGTCGCGTGCGCGCCCTGAACAACGCGGCCGGCAAGCGCGTCACGCAGGCGGAGCCGGCATCGCCGGTCGAGATCATCGGCCTCCAGGCCCTGCCCGAGGCGGGCGATATCCTACGCGTGGTCGCCGACGAAAAGACGGCTCGTGATGCCGGCGAGGCAGCCGATCGCGTCGCTGCGGGAGCCGACGGCCAGAAGGTGAGCAGCCTCGAGGACATCAGCGCCCAGATCAAGGACAACGAGGTCGCCGAGCTGCGGGTGGTCCTCAAGACCGACGTGCAGGGCTCGATGGGCGCGATCCGGCACTCGCTGGAACGCCTGAACACGGCCGAGGTTCGGATCAATATCCTGCGCGAAGGTGCCGGCGACATCAACGAGAGCGACATCAATCTCGCCTCGGCATCCGAAGCGGTCGTCATCGGCTTCAATAC
>JBPCKH010000059.1:0-4185 GCA_051004475.1 Candidatus Limnocylindria bacterium
GATGTCGAGGATCCGGATGGCGACGGCGTCCTGATCAGCGTCGAGTAAACGGCCGTCTCGTCGCGGTAGTGCTACCGTTGCGCGCCGTGACCCGAAAACAACCACCTGACGATCGTCGGGTCGACCCCCTCCTCGAAGTCCGTGAGAAGCGCCGCGGAAAGCGCATCGGCGATGCCTATGTCCGCAGGGTCCGGCCGTACGAGGGTGAGTTCCAGCGTGGCGGCGACCAGGGCGAGCTGATCGCCACCGAACGCACGGTCCTCGAGCGCCCGGGCTGGACGCGAACGCTTCGCAAGCTGCGCACGGTGCTCATCGGCCGACCGATCCACAGCGACCTCGAGGAGCACGAGCGCCTGACCAAGGTCAAGGGTCTGGCGATCTTCTCGAGCGACAACATCAGCTCATCGGCGTATGGGCCCGAGGAGATCATGCGCGTGCTGGCGCTGGCCGGGACAGGCGCGCTGACACTCACGCTGCCACTGGCCGGGCTGATCACCGTGATGCTCGCCATCGTGACGCTCTCGTATCGGCAGACGATCAAGGCCTACCCCGATGGCGCCAGCAGCTACATCGTGGCGAGCGACAACCTCGGCAGCGGCGCCGGCGTCCTGGCCGCGGCCGCGCTCCTCATCGGCTACGTCGTGACCGTGGCGGTATCCGTCTCGGCCGGCGTCGCGGCGCTGACCTCGATCCTCCCGGGCATCTATCCCGAGCGCGTCATCATCGGCGTTGCCATGGTGGCGCTGCTCATGGTCGGCAACCTGCGCGGCATCCGCGAATCGGGCACCATCTTCATGATTCCGACGTACGCGTACATCGTGGTCATGCTCGGGATCATCGGCTATGGGATCGCTCGGACGATCACCGGTGACGTCGTGCCATTCGACGCGCCGACGGCGTGGGAGGGCGTCGAGCAGGGCGGCCAGGCACTCGGGCTCTTCCTCATCCTGCGCGCGTTCAGCCAGGGAGCGGTCGCGCTGACGGGTGTCGAGGCGATCAGCGATGGCGTCCCCGCCTTCAAGTCGCCCGAGTGGAAGAACGCACGGACCACGCTGACCTGGGCCGCGATCGTCTTCGCCATCCTCTTCCTCGGAATCGCGTTTCTCCTGACCTCGATCGGGATCGTGCCGGATCCGACCGAACAGCAGACGGTCCTCAGCCTGCTGGTCCGTCACCTGACCGGGGACGGTGCGGTGCTGGTGGTGGCACAGATCGCCACCGCCCTCATCCTGGTCCTGGCCGCGAACACGAGCTTCGCCGACTTCCCGCGACTCTCGTCATTCCTGGCGCGCGATGGCTTCCTCCCCCGCCAGTTCGCCTTCCGCGGCGAGCGCCTCGCCTTCACGACCGGAATCGTCGCCCTTTCGCTGATGGCGATCGGCCTCCTCGTCGGGTTCAACGCAAGCGTCAGCGGGCTCATTCCGCTCTACACGCTGGGCGTCTTCATCGCCTTCACACTGTCGCAGGGCGGAATGCTTGTTCGCTGGTGGCGACGTCGTGAGGCAGGCTGGCGCCAGGGCCTCGCCATCAACGGCCTGGGGGCACTGACCACGGCCGTGGTGGCGCTCGTGGTCGGGACAAGCAACTTCTTCCAGGGCTCGTGGCTGGTCATCGTGCTGGTGCCGATGCTGATGGTCCTGCTCCTCGCCATCCACGGCCACTATCGCGACATGGATAAGGCGCTGGCGCTCGACCGTATCCCGGACAAGGGCGAGATCGCCCCGAGACCGATCGTGATCGTGCCGATCTCCCGCCTCGACCGTCCGGCGCGCCAGGCCATCGCGTTCGCCAATTCGATCAGCAAGGACGCCGTCGCGGTCCACGTGACGAACGACCCCGACACGGCCGATGCGCTTCGCGAGCGATGGCCCGAATGGGCCGGGTCGACCGAACTGGTGGTGGTCGAGTCGCCGTATCGGGCCCTCATCGGTCCCCTGCTGGCCTACATGGACGCGCTCCAGCGACAGGCTCCGGATCGGCCGATCCTGGTCGTGCTCGCCGAATACGTGCCCAAGCACTGGTGGGAGAACCTGCTGCACAACCAGACCGCGCTGCGACTCAAGCTGCGTCTCTTCGCCCGCCGCAACACGATCGTTGCCGACGTCCCCTATCACGCACCGCGGCCGTAGCCTCTCCCTCGCTGGTGCCACGAACCGTCGGTATTCACATGAGGCGTGCGTTGCGCGCTCTCAACGCTCGTCGGTGCGTCCCGATTCACGCCGCCTGTGAATTCGAACGCTTCAGGCTGGCGTTCCGCGACCCGGTGCACGCTCCACGTGAACCAGGGACGATTCGGGTGCATCGCGGCAACTCCTCAGCAGGCCTCGAGGCGGAAGTAGCGTCCCTCGCTCAGGATGTGGCGTCGCGCCCCGCGGTACAGGAGGTTGGCGGGAAACGGCTGCTGCTCAGCGGTGGCGAAGATCACGGCATCGCGCTCGTCACCGTCTTCGAGCGGCGCGGCCGCCATGTCAACGGGTGCCTCGGGCCGTGGTGCCACGCGCGCGGTCAGCGCGGTGCGCAGGTTGCGGGTCCAGGCAACCTCCCCGTTCGGGTGGCCTACGTACCAGTGCCCGCCGACGCGGATCAGCCCGACCAGGACGCTGCGTTCACGCCCCGTCCGGCGGCCGCGAATGCTGACATGCGACGTAATGCCGAGCCCGACGCTGAACCAGGTCCAGCGCAGCAGCGGGTCGATCACCCGGATGAAGGCGTAGGCGGCGCGGAACGTTGCGTTCCAGGCGGCGGATCGGCGGGGGGTCATGGCCCTGATACGCTGCAGCGCGCGTGCCGTATCGATCAGCGCCGAAGCGGTGTGCAATCCACCGCCCCGGCGCCTGGCTCACTCTTCCCGTAGCACCGGGATCGGCGAGATGATCCCATCGTACTCGCGCTGATCCGGTCACATGCCGAGCTGCGCAAGGTTCCCGTGCTGGTCTGCTCCGGCGACGCCATTGCCCTTCGGAAACGCCAGCGCGCGGTGCGCGACGACTCGCAGCTGGGGATCCTGACCAAGCCGTTCAGCGTCGACCAGGTCGAGCTGGCCATTGCGAAGCTCCAGGACGCTCACCGCGTGCCCGAATGGGACGACGAGCGCGAGTTTGTCCTTGTCGCCGATGCAATGGCCGAGCTCATCGATGGCTCATCGGCCATGCTCCGCGCGTGCTCGGGATGTCCCTCGAGGAGGTGCGCCGACACAGCGTTGCCGACATCGTCGATCGTGACGCTGACTGGACGGCGGAGGAGTGGCGTCGATACCAACAGCCGCGCCGCTGGGAAGGACCTGTCAAGCTGAGGCGAATCGATGGCACGAAGGTCGACGGAATGCCAGTGCCGAGATCCTCGGCGCCGCAAACAACGAGCGGCACATCGCTCGCCTGCGGCTGGCGCCCATTCCGGCGAGCTAGCGGCCGCGCTTCTTCCTGGCCTCGTAGAGCCCGGCGTCCGCCCGCGCCGTCGCCTCATCGAGCGACTCCCCTGGCGCGAGAGTGGCAAGTCCGACACTGATTCCGACGCCAACCTCGTCTTCGACCCTGTGACAGATGCGATCGAAGCGGCGCTCCACCTCGTCGAGATCGATTCCGCCGAGTCCGCACACGAACTCATCGCCACCGTAGCGAACCACCGGGTCGAATGAGCGAAGGTGGGATCGCATGGCATCGGCGAGGGTCCGCAGCACACGATCACCTGCGGCATGCCCATCCCGATCGTTGACCACCTTCAGCGCGTCGACGTCGACGAAGACGATCACGAAGCGCCCATCCCCGCGGCGTGCGTGGTCAATCTCGTGGCTCAGCGCAAGCCATCCCGCCTCGCGGTGAAAGGTCTGGGTCAGGTCGTCAAGGTGGGCGCTGGCGAGCTCCGTCTGGAGCCGGACACGTTCACGCGCCGCGTCGGCCCGATCACGGGCCGCTTTCTCGCGATCACGGGCGGCGCGTTCGCGATCACGGGCGGCGTCTTCGCGATCGGCAGCGGCGATGGCCAAGATCTGTACAAGCTTCTCGGCGGTCGGAATGTTGGCGCCCGCGATGCGCTCGATCTCCGGCTCTCTGACGTCCCACCGTCGAGACGCCTCGTCACGCGAGGCAGCGGTCAAGTCTCGATGATGCGCACTGACGTTCCGGTCCCGACTGGTCCTTGCGCGCGATTTTCGCGCCGCGCTGCGCCCGGTCGTGGTCTGCGCGCGAG
>JBPCKH010000060.1:0-3363 GCA_051004475.1 Candidatus Limnocylindria bacterium
ACCTCGGCGTGCCCGGTCTTTGCGGAGCAGACCTCGCCGTACGTGGGGTTCGGTGTCGGTCCGCCGGCGTAGCCGACCGAGGTGCTGAGCACGCCCGGTGTCTGCCAGAAGACCTTTTCGGCACCCCAGAAACAGCCCATCCCGAAGGTCGCAAGTTCGCTCCCGGGCGGGTATGGGCCCTTGATGGTGGAGTCATTGATGAAGTGGCGCTCGGCGGTTGGGATCGCCTGGTCACGCCCGGGAAGGGCGTCGCCCGGTGCCGGCATCCGGGTCTTGTTGCCGAAAAGAAACATACGCCAAGTGTACGCGTGGAACGCCTCAGCGCATGAATGCTCAGCCGACGGCGGAGAGGCGATCCTCGTTGAGCTTCCTGGGCTTCGGGATCAGCCAGCCGGAAGCGAGCCTCGGCAACATGCTGACCGAGGCGCAGACCTACTTCTTCCGCAACCCGTGGCTGGTGGCCTGGCCCGGCCTCGTGTTGGTGGCGATCGTGATGAGCGCCTCGTTCCTGGGCGACGGCCTGTGCGACGCGCTGGATCTGCGCCAGCGCTGAACTGCCGGCACGACAAACGCCCCGCTCGGGCTCGGGACCGATCGGGGCGTTCATCTGGAGGGAGGTTGGGTTGCGGCTACTGTCTTCCTCCGGCGGGTGTTGACGCCACGGCCGAAGCGCCGATGCCGCCCTACGTCATGCGACGTACGCGCTCGTGATCACCGCCGGTCGCGGTACGACCTCCCCGACCGGGTGACGCGGGACCTCGCGCCGCGGCTGGTCGAGCACCGCGCTGAGCGAGCACCGGAGGCGAGGAGCGCCTGAGCGCCATGCCTACGACCGCCCGTGCGCGCGGATGATTGCCAGGAGCCGGTTCTGATCGATGGCCTGGGCAGTGATGCCGTCGCGGCCGACCATCGTCTCGGCGGCCAGCAATGCGTTGACGATCGCCTCCTCGGTGGCCTCCGCGACCGCCTCGAAGAGGGGGTTGATCTGCTGGTCGATCACCATGCGCAGGGCGACCGTCCCGCGCGGATCGTCCTCTCCCGCGTTCCGCGACAGGTCGCGATTGCCGGTCGCGAAGGCAATGAACAGGTCGCCCGACCCGTGCGACGCGTAGCTGCCCATGCGTGCGACGCCCATTCCAACCCGCTGTGCCAGGCGCGTGCACTGGTGGGGGAGGAGAGGCGCATCGGTCGCCACGATGCCGATGATCGAGCCGCCCTCTGAATCAGCCCGTGCGTTGCGCGGAGCGACCTGGTCCCACGGCGAGGGCACATCGGTCACCGGGATGGCCGCTCCGACCGGCACGCCGTCGATGCGCAGCAGCGCGCGCTCGCCGTAGTTGGCCTGCACCAGCACCCCGACCGTCCACGCACCCGCCATGCGCGAGGCGGTGCCGATGCCGCCCTTGAACTCATGGCAGGTCATGCCCGTTCCGCCACCGACATTGCCTTCCGCGACCGGTCCATCGCTGGATGCCGCGAGGGCAGCATGCACATGCGCGGGACGGACGTGAAAGCCGTTGATGTCGTTCAGTGCGCCGTCGTAGGTCTCGCCAACCACAGGCAGCGCCCAGACCGCATCGCTCATGGCATGGGCACGCACCGCGGCCCCGATGAGCGCGTCGCGCACCACGCCGACACTGTGCGTATTGGTGATGCCGATCGCGCCGCCCAGCATTCCGGCCTCGCGGATCCATTCGAGCCCGGTGAGCTCACCATTGCCGTTGAGCCGATGCGCACCGGCGAACACCGGCTCGGTCCAGATGTCGCCGTCGTGCGGGATGACCACCGTCACTCCGGTCCTGACCGGTCCGGAACCTGGCTTCAGCCGACCGTCGCCGCTGGTCAGGGTCGCATGGCCGACGCGGACTCCCGCGACGTCGGTGATTGCGTTCAGCGTGCCCGGCTCCATGCGTCCGATGCGAATTCCCAGCTCTCTCGCGCGCATCGGCGGAGTGTAGCGGTCTGCGATTTGAGCCGATGCGGCCGCTCGGGCGTTGATCATGTACCGGTCGAAGCATCATGCTGGAGCTGTCTTGATCGTTCGGCTCGGGTTCCTTGCCCTTGGGGTAGCTCTCGCCGCCGGAGCGTGGTTCACGCTCGGGCCTGGCGCTGCTCCGCCGATCGGTGCGTGCGCTCCCGCGGCGCCAGTCGTCGTTCCAAGCGTGCCTGCCGTGGCCAACAGCGATCCACCGTCCGTGCGATGGGAGCCCGGCATGGTGCCCGCGAGTGACCAGCGGATCTTCCGTGATGTCGTCGCGTTCCGGGGCGGCTTCGTGGCTATTGGTGGCGTGTCGGATGGTCCAGGGTCACACGCGTTCGTCCTGCACTCGTCGGATGGCGTGGCCTGGGAGGGCCGGCCGGATGACGCCGTGCGTTTCGCAGGCCTGAGGTTGGCTGAGCTCGTGGTCGTCGGCGACCGTCTGTTCGCCCTCGGCTCGGTCTCGACCAACGACCGAGGAGGGTCGCGTGCATCAGTGTGGATCAGCGGTGACGGAGTCTCGTGGCGCGAGGCAAACGGCCCATTCAACGGCGCCTCCGTGTCGACACTGGCGGACGGTGACGACGGCATCGTGCTCATCGGCGCGTCCAATGCCGATGGCGTGCTCCGCGCCTGGCGCTCCGAGGACGGCGAAGCGTGGGAGGCGGCGTCGCTCGACCTTCCCGTGCCGATCGACGTTGCCGATCTCGGCCCGATGATGCCCAGCGGCGACGACTTGCTCTCGGTCGGCTCGATCGGACGTGGCCCCGGTTCGCCGCGCGCGCCGGTCGCCTGGCGTTCGGGGGACGGGGTGGCCTGGACCTGTCAGCTCCTCGATGCGGCGAGCTGGCCGGTGGCCGGCGCCCACGAGCTTCATCGCTCGGACGCCACGTTTCTGGCGATTGGGATAGCCGGCCAGGTGTGCGGCTTCGGAGGGTCGTGCCCCGGACATTCGCTCGGATGGGTCTCGGATGGCGGCCGGATGTGGACCGCGGCCATCGTCGACGAACCGCCGATCGGCCTGGGCGGCACCGCATACGCCGCGTCGGGGGCAGGTTTCGTGGCCGTCAGCAGTCCTGACACCTGGATCTCGGCCGACGGCGTGACATGGATCCGCGTTCGGGACGATGGGACCGGTGCAGCTATGACGGGCCAGGCCGACGCCCTCGTGTTCACCGATGACGGCAGAATCGTGGCGGCCGGCACGTCGTGGATCGCGGTGGGCGAGCTCTCGCCCTAGATCGTCCAACCTCGGTGCACGGGTTCGTGGACGACCTGTGGACAGTCCGCTCGCGGTGCCGCAAAGTCGGGGATAAGTGGTCTTTCCTGCCCGGCGCGTGGCAGTCGATACTGAGGTCGTCCCGAAGGGGCAAGCAACACTGGAT
>JBPCKH010000061.1:0-8093 GCA_051004475.1 Candidatus Limnocylindria bacterium
GCAGCGCCTGGCCATAGGTGCGCATCCGGCTGGTGCTCAGCGTGCCACGCAGCCGCGCCAGGTGCAATGCAATCATCTGGAGCACCAGCACCTGGGTCACGAATGCCTTCGTGCTGGCAACTGCGACCTCGGGGCCGGCCTGGAGATAGCAGACGGCGTCCGCCTCACGCGTGATGGCGCTGCCAACCACGTTGGTGACGACGATTACGGTGGCTCCCTGCTCCTCGGCCAGCTTGAGCGGCGCCAGGGTGTCGGCCGTCTCGCCCGACTGGCTGACGCCGATGACGAGCGTCCTGGCATCGATCGGGGGCGGGCTGTATCGCATCTCCGAGCCGACCTGCATCGTGGCCGGCAGCCCCACCCAGTCCTGGATCAGGTACGCCGCGACGTGCGCCGCATAGCTCGCGGTTCCGCAGCCGACGACGTACACCCGCTCGATGGCCTTCAGCTTGTCCTCGATGGCATCGAGCTCCATCAGGGTCACGCGTCCGCTTCCGTCGACACGGCCGCGGAGGCACTCCTGGATCGCGTGTGGCTGCTCGTAGATCTCCTTGAGCGTGAAGTGCGGGAATCCGCCCTTCTCGGCGGCATCGATGTTCCAGTGGATCTCGGTCACGTCGCGTGTCAGCTCGCTGCCATCGAGCGAGGAGATGCGCGTCCCGTCGGGCGTGACATCGGCAATATCCCCCTCGTGCAGGATGATCACGTTCTTGGTGTGCTCGAGGATGGCCGGGACGTCGCTTGCCAGGAAGCCCTCTCCGTCACCGAGCCCCACGATCAGTGGCACGTTCATCCGCGCGCCGACGATCCGGTCGGGATGGTCGGTATGCATGACGCCGATCGCGTACGCGCCGCGCACCTCGTTGAGCGCCAGTCGCACGGCATCGACGAGGTCCCCGTCGTATTTCGTCTCGATCAGGTGGACGAGCACTTCGGTATCTGTCTCCGACGTGAACCGATGGCCATCCCCCACCAGCCGATCCTTGATCTCGGTATAGTTCTCGATGATCCCGTTGTGAATCAGCGCCAGCTTGCCGGTGCAATCGGTGTGCGGATGGGCGTTCGTATCGTTGGGCTGACCGTGGGTGGCCCAGCGCGTGTGACCGATCCCGGGATGCCCGGCCGGCGCGCCGCCGTTGAGATGATCGGTCAGGTTGGCGAGCTTGCCCGCCTTCTTCTCGATGAAGACCTCGCCGTCGGCCGTGAGGACGGCGATGCCGGCCGAGTCGTAGCCTCGGTACTCGAGGCGCCGGAGGCCTTCGAGCAGGATGGGGGCAGCATCACGCGGCCCGACGTACCCCACGATGCCGCACATGTGCCCTCCTCAAGTCGAGCCCGCTCAGTTCAATCGTGCCTCGGCGAGCGTCGCGAGCTCGCGGGCGAGGCCTTCGATCTCGTCGGCGTCGTCACCCTCGACCATGATCCTGATCTTGGCCTCGGTGCCCGATGGGCGGACGAGGATGCGTCCACGATCCCCGATGACCGCCGTGGCGCGCTTGACGGCGGCCGAAAAATCCGGGTCGTCCTGCCAGTCGTCCTTGCGGCTGGCAGCTGAGTTTATCATCACCTGCGGCAATCTCGGGATCTGGTCCGCCAGCTCCGAGAGCGGTCGAGCTGCTGCACGCATGGCACGCACGAGCTCGATGCCGGTCAGGATGCCGTCGCCGGTGGTTGCCCGATCACGGAAGATGACGTGCCCCGACTGCTCGCCACCCAGCACGGCATCGTCCCGCTCCATGGCCGCAAAAACGTGCCGATCACCCACCGGTGTCCTGACCATCCTGCCTCCCTGTTGGCGTACGACCCGTTCGAGGCCGCCGTTGGTCATGACGGTCACCACCAGCAGGTTGTTGCGGAGCGTGCCGGCCGCCAGGCGCGCGAGAGCGCAGATTCCCATGACCGTGTCACCGTCGACAAGCCGTCCGAGGTCGTCGACCGCGATGAGCCGATCGGCGTCCCCGTCGAAGGCGAGGCCAACGTCGAGGCCAGCCGCGGAGACGGTTTCGGCCAGGCGATCCGGATACGTCGAGCCGCTTGCCTGATTGATGTTCGATCCGTCCGGGGCGTCAAAGAGCACGGTCACCTCCGCTCCCAGCGACCGAAACAGTTCCGGCGCGATGACACTGGCTGATCCGTTGGCGCAATCGATGCCCAGGCGCAAGCCGACAAACGCGTCGCCGGCAATCTCCGTCAGGTGGCGCTCGTATGCTGCAACGGCGCCCAGATCTGGGCGAATGCGACCGAGTGCCTCGTTTCCGAGCGACTCAATCTGCGACGGGTCATCGATGAGACGCTCGAGCTCATCCTCCGCGTCGTCATCGATCTTGCGCCCGTCGACGACAACCTTGAGGCCATTGTCGGGCGCCGGATTGTGTGACGCAGAGACCATGATGGCCGCCGATACGGCGGCGGCCGACGCATGCACCAGGCAGGGGGTGGTGACGACGCCCAGGTCGACCACGTCCGCCCCACCCGAGGTCAGACCCGCAGCGAGCGCCGCCGTGAGCATCTCGCCGGAGCGACGCGTGTCGCGACCGACCAGCACACTGCGGCCCGCCGAGCCGAATCGGTGCCCGACCGCACGCCCGAGAGCCAGGCCCAGGTCGACGGTGATTTCGGAGCCGACCTCGCCGCGGATGCCGTCCGTCCCGAAGCGTCTCGCCATTACGGCGCGGGGGTCGGCGTCGGAGTCGGACTCAGGCTCTGCTCCGGCGTCACCGGAGCCTCTATGGTGACCGAGACGGCCCCCGGAACGATGCCGAGCAGCTCAACGCCTTCCGGCAGCCCGGCAATTGACGGCTGGAGGTCGTAGGTGCCCGGGGTCAGGCCGGAAGCATCGAGCGTGGGGGTGACATCGCCCGCCCCGAGTCCGGAGAGCGTGTCGACCGGCCCACTCAGCGTGAGCGTCATCTGGTCGATGGCCGGCAAGCACGAATTCTCGCCGGCGCCGGCGCACACGACGCCGACCAGGAACGTACGGCTCGAAACCGATGGCTCGATCGCGGCCGCGACGACGACCACGACGCCATCGGCGTCATCCGCGAGGCGCGTGCCCTCCGGGAGCACCAGCGACGTCTCGAACTCCTGGTCGCTCGAAGCACCGGCGATACTGAGCGACTCGGTCAGCACCTCGTCGATGCCCGAAAGTGCGTCCGGCAGACCGCGCAGCGTCACCAGCGCGGGCTCGATGCTCAGGGACGTCAACGCGAAGCCAGCGGCGGGCGTTCCGGTGATGTCCGGACGAATCGGGAGCGTCTGGGTGGTCTCGGTCTCTCGGACGTCGATCTGGACCGAGACCGTTTCCGGCTCGATTTCGACAAGGCCGGCGCCGGCCTCCTGGCCCGCGACGTCGACCGCGACGAGGCTGACCGCGTTGTTGAAGTCGATGCCGGACCCATCGATGCGGAGGCGAGCCAACGCGCGATCCACGAGGCCGACGACGGATGATGCACCGCGGACCTGGACCTCGTCCTGGCTCACGACCGGATCGTCGATCTCAAGGCCGTCCGGAATCGCGCCGGGATCAACCTCCACCGGCACCGTGCGGGTCTCGATGCGGTCGATCGCCACGCGCACATCCCTCGGTTCGATCGAGAGGATCTCGATGTCATCCGTGAGCGGCGTCACCTCGATGTCCAGCACCTGCGGCTCAGGAGCCCGCGCCATGTCGTACTCCGAGAGATCGACCGTGGCGACGAAAGCCTGGGCGAGAACCGTTCCAGCCAGTTCGTTCGATGTGCGGTACCTGACTGCGACCGTTCCCACGTCGCCGCTCAGCACCTGCGAGCTGTCCGGCTGGTTGATCGCATCGACTGGCACATTGACGGTGTCCTCCGTGAAGGAGCCCGAGAACACCAACCCGGTATAGAGCACGGTCGCCAGTAGGACGGCTGACAGCTTGAGGTGCCAATTGCGGAGCAGAAAACGCATCGTTAGCGCCTCGCGGCGCGACCGTCCGGGGCGGACACGACGCGCGCTTCGGGATCGATCGAATCGTCCGGCTTCGAACCGCGCTGGCCGACCTGCCAGCGACCTTCGAGCGAACGGCGCAGGAATGGGACGGCTCGACGCGGCGCGGTGGGCCGGATCAGGTTGAAGATCCGTCGCCGCAGTTGATCCTCCGTGAGATTGCGCTCGATGCGTCCGCGGACGACGAGGCTGATCGAACCGGTTTCCTCGCTGACCACGACGACGACCGCATCGGTCTGCTCGCTGATGCCGATGGCGGCACGATGCCGAGTCCCGTAGCGCTCCGAGTCGAGCACGTTCTGGCTCAACGGAAGGAGCACACCGGCCGAGGTGATCTTTTCGCCCGAGACGACCACGGCACCATCGTGCAGCGCCGTCCCACGATAGAAGATCGTCACTAACAGCTCGGCGCGCAGGTCGGCGTGCACCGGGACGCCCGACTCCGACGCCAGGTCCTGGAGCCCGGTCTCGCGCTCGAGCGCGATCAACGCACCATGACGGGAGCCGGCCAGGATCCGAGCGGCACGGCTGATCTCGCGCGCGACGCGTTCAGCCCCGGCCACCTCGGTGCTGACGAAGAAGCGGTTGACCGAGCCGATGCGGCCGATCTGCTCCAGTCCACGCCGAAGCTCCGGTTGGAAAACGACGACCACCGCGAAGAGCCCTGCCAGCGCCGCAGTCTCCATGAGCCGACGCAGCAGGTCGAAGCCGAACAGGATCGCACCCAGGTAGACCAGGTACAGGATGGACAGGCCGATCACGATCCGTACCGCGCGCGTCCCGCGGATCAGGATGAAGAGCCAGTAAATGACGAACGCCACCAGCCCGATGTCGATGATCGACGTCGGCCTGCCGCGGAGATACGTATCGAAGAATTCGCGGATCGCGTCGATCAAAGTTGGCGGCGTGCCTGCATGGGTGCGGCGATGGGAGTCGGATCATACCAAAGAGCCCCGGCAGGACTGCCGGAGCTCATCGGTCCGTGCTTGCTAGCGCTTCGTGTACTGCGGCGCCTTCCGGGCGCGCTTGAGGCCAAACTTCTTGCGTTCCTTTGCTCGCGGGTCGCGGGTCAGCAGGCCGGCACCGCGAAGCGCCTGGCGAGCGTTCGGATGTGCCCGCAGCAGCGCGCGTGCAATCCCATGGCGGATGGCGCCGGCCTGGCCGGACACACCGCCACCGGCGACGAGCACGCTGGCCGAGTAGCGACCCTCGGTATCGGTCACGCGGAATGGAAGCTGGATGGCTCCCTCGGGCGACGCGCCGCCGAAGTAATCGGCCGCCGTCTTGCCATTGACGACAATGCTCCCGTCACCGGGCAGCAGGCGGACACGCGCGACGGCGGTCTTGCGCCGGCCGGTGCCGTAGACGTAGTTCGTGCTCACGGATCGTCCTCTCTTTTACAGCTCGACAGCAGAAGGCTGCTGAGCCTGGTGCGGATGGTCCGCGCCGCTGTAGACTTTCATCTTCTTGAACATCGCTCGGCCAAGCCGATTCTGCGGCAGCATGCCCTTCACCGCCCGCTCGATGACCAGCTCTGGCTTGCGCTCGAGCAGTGTGCCGAGGCTCTCCTCGCGGAGACCCCCGGGGTAATTGGAGTGGCGGAAGTAGCTCTTCTGCCGCAGCTTGTCTCCGGTGACCTTGATCTTGCGCGCATTGAGGACGACAACGTGGTCGCCCGTGTCGAGATGCGGGGAATAGATCGGCTTGTGCTTGCCCTCCAGCAGGGTGGCGATGCGCGTCGCCAGACGGCCGAGGGTCTGGTCCGTCGCGTCGACGACCCACCAGCTGCGTTCGATCTCGCTCGCCTTGACGGCATAGGTCTTCACGTTCGTGAGCTCTCCGGCTTGCCTTGACTTGGTCGCGCCGCCGTCATCGGCTGCGCGTGTCGTTCGTTCTTCGATTCGTTGGCTGATGGGTAGATGACGCGTTCGAGGGTGAGGCCACGTGGAGGAGCGGCACGCCCGTGGAGCGCTCGCGCCCCGGCGTCGAGCACCCGGTCGATTGCCTCCGGCGCTAGCCGTCCGCGCCCAACCTCCATGAGGAGGGCGACGATGCTGCGCACCATGCGCCGCAGAAAGGCGTTCGCCGTCACGCGAATCTCGATGAGATCGCCATGGCGCACGACCCGCAGCTCGGCAAGATGCCGAACCGTCCGGCCGCGCACGTCGGCGCCGAGTGCTCCGAAGTCGCGCTCGCCCACCATCCGAGTTGCCGCCGCCTGCATGGCGACGGCGTCGAGGGGTTCATCGATCTCGCACGTCCGATGTCGTTCCAGCGGATGTCGAACTCCATTCATGAGGATCCGGTAGCGATAGACGCGCCAGCGCGCTTCTCGCCGTGGATCGAAATCCGCTTTCGCCGCCCGAAGCGACCGCACGGTCAGGTCAGGCGGCAGCGCGGCGTTCAGCCGTCGTCGCAGTTCCGGCATCCCGCCATCGCGACGCAGGCGCCGCGCGAAGCAGAATGCCGCGACCTGGCCGGTGGCATGCACCCCGGCATCGGTTCGCCCGGCGAGGCGGACTCTCGTCTGCTCGCCGATCAGCCTGTTAAGGGCCTTCTCCAACTCTCCTTGCACGGTCCGAGCATTCGGCTGGACCTGCGAGCCGGCGAAGGCCGTTCCGTCGTATCCGATCACCGCCCGTGCGCATTCCTGCGCGTCGGCGATCATCGGCCCGTATCGGTCTTCTAGTGTGCCCGTCCTCAGACGAGCTCGATCTGAACCATGGAGGCCGCGTCGCCCGGGCGCTGACCCAGCTTGACGATACGCGTGTATCCGGAGGTTCGCTCGGCATACTTTCCGGCAAGCTCCGTCATCAGCTTCTCAACGATGATCGGCTCGTGCGGCATCCGCGAGACCAGTTGCCGCCGGGCGTGAAGATCGCCGCGCTTTGCGAGCGTGATCATGCCGTCCACAATGCCGCGAACTTCCTTGGCCTTCGCCTCGGTGGTCTTCACCTTCTCGTAGCGAATGATGGCGACCGCGAGGTTGCCGAGCATCGAAAGGCGATGTGCGTGGGGACGGTTGAGCTTACGCCCGGCGACGCGATGCGGCATCGGCTCAGGACTCCTGGTCCATCTCGGCCTTCGCGACGGCGGCCTCATCGAGCTCAGCCGATGCCGGAAGGTCCGACTCGTCGCTGCTCATCGACGTCGCATCCGGCGCGATAAAGCCGCGCAGGGCCAGGCGCTCCTTGAGCTCGTCCAGGCTCTTCTGCCCGAAGTTACGCATCCGAAGGAACTCGTCGTCGCTGAGCGAGAGGACCTGTCCGATCTTGGTGATGCTGTTGCGCTTGAGGCTGTTGTAGGCGCGCATCGGGAGATCGAGCTCCTCGATTGGTGCATCGAGCAGGTTTGCGCTTGGCGCTGTCGGGGTTCCGGACTCGCCACCGGCGATCGCCGGTCGACCGATCTCCGCGAAGCGACCGAACTCACGCACCAGGATGTCGGCCGCCTGGCTCAGGGCCGCCTGGGCGGTCTTGGTCCCATCGGTCTCGATCTCGATCATGAGCTTGTCGTAGTTCGTCATCTGTCCGACGCGGGTCTTCTCGACCTGGTAATTGACGCGCCGCACCGGCGAGAAGATGGCATCCACCGGGACGACGCCGATCGGCATCTCCTCGGTGTGCTCGGCCGGGCGATAGCCCATGCCGGGCTCGACGATGAGATCCATCTCGATCGATCCGGCATCGGAGTCGAGCGTGAGGAGGACGAGCTCGGGATTCACGATCTCGACATCGGCGGACTCGGTGATGTCGGCCGCGGTGACCGGACCGGCGCCGCGCTTCATGAGCTTGAGCGTGACGGCATGGCGCGCGAACGAGCGGAGGCGCAGCTTCTTCACGTTGAGGACGATCTGGGTCACGTCCTCCTTGACGTTCTCGATCGTGCTGAACTCGTGGAAGACGCCGCTGATCTGGACGCTGGTGACGGCAGCTCCCTCGAGGGAGCTGAGCAGGACGCGACGCAGGCCGTTACCGAGCGTCATGCCGTAGCCCTCCTTGAGGGGCGTGACCTCGAAGCGGCTCAGGTTGCCGTCCGCGTGCACCTCTTCGATGTGCGGATCCTGCGCCTGCAGCTGCTTGGGAGTTTCTAGTTCGATCATGGAAGGAAAGTGACTCCTAGCG
>JBPCKH010000062.1:0-7487 GCA_051004475.1 Candidatus Limnocylindria bacterium
GGTCCACACGCTGCCCGATGCGTCGCGTCAGGCGAAGGGGCTCCCGATCATCAACCTGCCCGGCGTACAGGTGGAGCAGCGCGAGTACGTCAGCGCACTCATCAGCCTGCCGCCGTTCGAGCCCGGCCACTACCTGGTCATGGCAACCCGCAAGGGCATGATCAAGAAGACGTCGCTCGAGGACTACGCCAAGATCCGCGCCAATGGGCTGATCGCCATCAACCTGATCGACGGCGACGAGCTCCAATGGGTTGGTCTCTCCGACGGCCAGAACGACATCGTCGTGGCCACCAGGAAGGGCCAGGCGGCGCGCTTCAGCGAGCGGGAAGTGCGGCCGCTCGGACGCGGTACGCAGGGAGTGACCGCGGTACGCCTCAGGGGCGACGACGAGGTCATCGGCATGGAGGTTGTCGACCACCTCGAACAGCAGCTGCTGGTCGTCACCGAGCAGGGTTTCGGCAAACGGACCGATATCGCCGACTTCCCAGTCAAGCATCGCGCCACCGGCGGCGTGATCGCAAACTCGCTCAACGCGGACACCGGCGACGTGGCGGCGATCCGGATCGTGGGCCGCGACGACGAGGAGCTCATGCTCATCACCGAGCTGGGCACCATCCTGCGCACAGAGGTCGGCGGGATCAATCGCTACCGGCGCTCATCGCGCGGCGTGACCGTCATGAAGCCTCAGGCCGATGACCGGATCGTGTCGATCACCGTATTCGTGGACGATCGGCTACCCGAAGATGACCTCGACGCAGAGTGATGGCGTTCCGGAGTGGTGGGCGGCACGCGAAGGTGTTGAACGCTTGACCGCGGCGGTCGCGCCGCTCGGCGGCGGTAGCTGAGCCCGAGTGCCGACGCCTGGCCCCCCAGCCGGGCATGCGCGCGCCCGCGGACTCAAATTGCGTCGCTCAGCAGCTCCAACTGCGCCCGAGAAGGGATTTCGGGCGCTTGCGAGGAGACGGCCCGCTTCCCCGGGCTGAATTAGCGCCGCTGGACGGCGGCGTCAGCGAATGGACGCGCCGCGACCGAACACCCAGCGCGTCGGGGAGCCGGTGAAGTCGGCCTCGATCAGGCCGAAGGCGGTGACCGGGACGACCCGGACCGTGGCGTTCACCGCAGGATCCTGAAAGGCCAGGTCCAGGGACGTGTCGTACTTGGCGTTGTGGACTGCGAGAAAGCCCTCGATGAGAGTGACGTCGGTGACGATCTCGGCACGCCCTTCCAGGATCACCGGCTCCGCCGGGTCGTCCGTTGTCACGACACAGCGCGGCTCGGCGAGCAGGTTGCGCGCATGGCGCGAGCGCCGCCCGCTGCTGAGCCAGAGCGCATCGGCGAACCAGGCGCCCCAGACCGGCATGGCATGCGGAGCAGCGTCCGGCCGAACAGTCGAGAGCCAGTACGCACGCGCACGAGCAAGTCGGTCCTCCGCCCAGGACCATGGCAGGAGCCCCGAACCCTCGTTCGGACCGAGGATTCCGTATCCGGGCATGTGCGGTCGGCTGGCACGCGGTGGGTGACGCATCGGCCTCAAGGTAGCGCAGGCCGTAACGCAGGCGATGACGCTGGCCGCTAGAATTGATGAAGCCTGAGACCCGCCCCGCGGAGATCGACGTGTACGCCGACGAGTTCAGTATCTACGCCGGCAATGCCAACAAGCCGCTCGCCGAACGAATCACCCGCTTCCTCAAGACCCAGCTCGGTGAGGTGGAGGTGTTCCAGTTCGCGAACGAGAATATCTTCGTGCGCGTAATGGAAAACGTCCGCGAGCAGGATGTGTTCCTGGTGCAGCCCACCAGCCGCCCGGTGAACCAGTCGATCATGGAGCTGCTGATCATGATCGACGCCTTCAAGCGGGCGTCGGCCGGGCGGATCACGGCTGTTATCCCACACTACAGCTACGGCCGGTCCGACAAGAAGGATCAGCCCCGAGTGCCGATCACGGCGCGGCTGATCGCCGACATGCTCACGGTGGCCGGGGCCGATCGAGTCCTGACCATGGACCTCCACCAGGGACAGATCCAGGGCTTCTTCAGCATCCCCGTCGACGAGCTGACCGCCGTCAACCTGCTCTGCGCCCACATCAAAGCCAAACAGCTCGACCACATCGTGGTCGTCTCGGAACTCGGGTTCGCGAAGAAGGCGCGCAACTTCGCCGAGCTGCTCTCCGCGCCGCTGGCAATCGTCGAGAAGCGGCGACTGGGCAACGAGGACCGCACCGAGGTCATGAACATCATCGGCGAGGTGGGTGGCAAGACGGCAATCCTCATCGACGACGAGATCGACACCGCCGGCTCGCTGATCGAGGCGGTCGGCGCGCTCCAGGCAGCTGGCGCGGAGGCCATCTACAGCTGCGCCACCCATGGTGTCTTCTCCGGCTCGGCGCTCGAGCGGATCGCGAAGTCCGCGCTGACCGAGGTCATCGTCACTGACACCATCCCGCTGCCTCCAGGCGCGGACGATCCCCGGATCACCGTGCTCAGCGTCGCCCCGCTCTTCGGCGAGGCGATCAAGCGCATCCATCGCGGCGAGAGCGTGGGCGCACTTTTCAGCTCCGAGGTCCAGATGGTCGAGGAGATGACCTTTTGGGACGAGGAGGCCGATGTCGATGACATGCCGACGCCGGAGCCCGTTCGAGTGACGGCCGGCGGCTGACAGGGTGACGGCATGGTGCCGGCATGGTGGCTGGCAGGGCGCGCGCGTCGATCGTCATGCTGCGGTGCGCGGCATTCGAAGGCGCGAGCGAAATGACCCACGCACCGACCTCGTTCGCCGTTAACCCGTGAGGCGGTCAGCGACTTTCAGACGCCCGACGCTCGATAGAATCGTGTTCATGAATACTGACGACAACCACCCCACCCCGCCCTCGAGCCAGATCAAGCTTGGCGTGCTGCTGTGGAGCCAGGGGACCGATTGGCCCGCGTTCGAACGCGCCGCCACGCGCGTGGACGAGCTGGGCTATGACTCGCTCTGGACGTGGGACCACGTTTACGCCATCTTCGGCGACCCGTATCAGCCCATCTTCGAGGGATGGATGTCGCTCGCGGCCTGGGCCAAGGTCACCACCCGCGTGCAGCTGGGCCTGCTTGTCGGTGCCAACACCTTTCGCAACCCGGGCCTGGTAGCCAAGCTCGCGGCAACGCTCGACCACCTGAGCAATGGTCGGGCCGCACTCGGGATCGGCGGCGCGTGGTTCGAGCTCGAGCACACGGCCCACGGGATCGAGTTCGGCAGCAGCGTCGGCCAGCGGCTGACCTGGATGGACGAATCGGTCGGCGCCATGCGCGCGCTGCTCGACGGCGACGAGGTTACGTCCGCTCCCGATGGGCGATATCGGTTCGAGGGCCTTTGCCATCAGCCGCTGCCGATCCAGCAGCACCTGCCGATCATGATCGGCGGATCCGGCGAGAAGAAGACCTTGCGCACGGTCGCGAAATACGCGGACCAGTGGAACGCCATGGGCAGCGTCGAAAAGCTGCGCCACAAGGACGGCGTCCTGCGTGAGCATTGCGAAGCGGTCGGCCGGGATCCAGCCGGGATCGAGCGCACGGTCGGCTGCAAGCCGATCATCCGCAACACCGAGGCCGAAGCACGTCGCGTGTGGGAGGCCCAGATGGAGAACAACCGCACGCCGATGGCGGACGTCGCCGACGACGACACCTTCTGGGTCGGCACGCCGGATCAACTAGCGGAACGGATGATCGCCTGTCGCGAGATCGGCTCCTCGACGTTTCTGGGGGAGATGGCCGCTCCTTACGACCACGAGACGCTCGAACGCTGGGTCGGCGAGGTCAAGCCCATGGTCGAAGCCGGCTGAGGCTGATCTGGGCTCGCCGTCCCGCGTCCCGCGATTTGCCCCCGTGGGTGCACATTACCCGGATGCGGGAGCGCATCGACGGTCGGTCCGAGCCCGCAGCGCCGCCGATTGGTCGCATTCGACCGGATATTCGATCACGGCTGGCGCAATCCGCGAGATCAACGCGCTTGAGTCGCGAAATGTCCCAGATCTGGCTCGCCTTGCGAGGAGCACCGGGGTCGCCTCATCCGGTCGATCCTCACGATCGGGCTATACTCGCCGCCCGATGTTCAAGTTCCTGTCCCGCCTGGGGGACTCCAATGAGCGCGAGGTCCGAGGACTCCAGCCGCTCGTCGATCGCGTCAACGCGCTCGAGTCGGAGGTCCAGGCCCTCACCGATGCCGAGCTCGCCGGCAAGACCGATCTGCTGCGCGCCCGACTGCGCGAACAGGTCGGCGATATCCTGACGCCCATCGAGCTGCGCGAGACCGATCCCGACGAGGACGCGACGGAGTCGGCGCTGGCCGGGGCCGATGCGGCCCGTCTCGCCGACGAGCTGAAGCGGCAGCGCGCAGCCGAGCTCGCGCGAATGAACGAGGCGCTCGAGGAGATCCTGCCGGAGGCGTTCGCATCGGTCCGAGAGGCAATGGTCCGCGCGCTCGGCAAGCGCCATTACGACGTACAGCTCATGGGTGGCGTCGTTCTCCATCGAGGCTCGATCGCGGAGCAGCGGACCGGCGAGGGCAAGACGTTCGTCGCACCGCTGGCGGCGTTCCTCAACGGTCTCGTCGGTCGCGGCGTGCACGTCGTGGACCCCAACGACTACCTTGCCAAGCGAGACGCGCAGTGGGTCGGCGCGGTTTTCCATCGGCTCGGAATGAGCGTCGGCAGCATCCAGCACGAGGGAGCCTTCGTCTTCGATCCCGATTATCCCGCAACCGACGAGCGGCTCCAGGACCTGCGACCGGTCACCCGGCGGGAGGCGTACGCAGCCGATGTCACGTACGGGACGAACAACGAATTCGGCTTCGATATGCTGCGTGACAACCTGGCCGTCGACCTGGCAGCCCGATCCCAGCGTGGCCACTTCTTCGCGATCGTCGACGAGGTCGACAGCATCCTGATCGACGAAGCTCGCACGCCGCTCATCATCAGCGGCAACGCCGAGGAATCGGCCGACAAGTACCTCCAGTTCGCGGGCCTCGTGCCTCGCCTGAATGCCGAGGAGGACTACGTCGTCGATGAGAAGTTCAAGCAGGTGGCGATCAGCGAGGCCGGCACCGACAAGATGGAGAAGTGGCTCGGCGTCGAGAACATGTTCGCCGATGACTTCAGCCTGGCGCGCCATCTCGAGCAGGCACTCAAGGCGCAGGTCCTCTATCAGCGCGACCGGGACTACGTCGTCAAGGATGGGGAGGTGATCATCGTGGATGAATTCACCGGCCGCCTCATGCCGGGTCGTCGCTGGTCCGAGGGGCTGCACCAGGCGGTGGAAGCGAAGGAGGGCGTGGCCGTTCGCAACGAGCAGCGCACCCTCGCCACGGTCACCTTCCAGAACTACTTCCGCATGTACGACAAGCTGGCGGGGATGACCGGAACGGCCGAGACTGAGGCGGAAGAGTTCGCCAAGATCTACAATCTCGAGGTCGTCGTCATCCCGACCAACCGCGACATGATCCGCGCGGACTATGCCGATCTCATCTACGCCAAACAGAGCGGCAAGTGGAACGCGGTCATCGACGAGATCGCCGAAGAGCACGAGAAGGGCCGTCCGGTGCTGGTCGGAACAATCAGCGTCGAGGTCAGCGAGATGCTTGGCGCGCTGCTCAAGCGGCGCGGCATCAAGCACAACGTGCTGAACGCCAAGCTCCACGAACGCGAGGCGGAGGTCGTCGCGCAGGCGGGACGGACCGGTGCCGTCACCATCGCGACGAACATGGCCGGCCGCGGGACCGACATCCTGCTCGGGGGCAACCCCGACGTGCTCGCCGCAGACCTGCTCCACAAGCGCGGCACGAACGTCATTGAGGCCACCCCCGAGCAGTACGCCGATGCGCAGGCCGAGGCCGAGCGGGTGTGCGCGGCCGACAAGGAGAAGGTGATCGCCGCCGGTGGCCTTCACATCCTCGGTACCGAGCGCCACGACGCGCGGCGGATCGACAACCAGCTCCGCGGTCGAGCCGGTCGGCAGGGCGATCCCGGTTCGTCCCGCTTCTACCTGTCGCTCGAAGACGACCTCATGCGCCGCTTCGCCAACGATCGGGTGCAGGCCATCATGCGCACCCTCGGCTTCACCGATGACACCGCCCTCGAGTCAAAGATGGTGAGCAAGACCATCGAAAATGCGCAGACACGCGTCGAGGGCTACAACTTCGACACCCGCAAGCACGTGGTCGAGTACGACGATGTGATCAATCGCCAGCGCGAGACGATCTATCGCGAGCGTGATCGCATCCTTCGCTCGTCCAACCTGGGGCCGATCGTCGAGGCGATGCTTGACGAAGAGGTCGCCTCGTTAGTGGCCGGACACACCGCCGCCGAATACGCAGCCGAATGGAACCGCGACGGCCTGCGGACCCAGCTCACCACCATGGCTCCGTCAATGACCGATGCGGACCTTGCGCCGATCGAGGAGGCTCGCGAGCCCGGCGTCCTGACGGAGACACTCACCAAGCTCGTGCGGCAACGATACGAGCGGAAGCGAACCGAGGTCGGGGAGCAGGGGATCGGCGTGCTCGAGCGCCTGGTGCTTCTGCGGGTGATCGACTCCCTGTGGGTCGAGCACCTCACCGCCATCGACGACATGCGCCGCGGGATCGGCCTGCGAGCGTACTCGCAGCGCGATCCGCTGAACGAGTTCAAGATCGAGGCGTATCGGATGTTCGACGAGCTCAAATCGACGATCCGGCATGACGTGACCCACACGATCTTCCGCGTGACCGTTCAGGCCCAGCACACCCACCAGCATCCCGTTGCCCGCAACGTGGTCGAGGGGCGCGCTGCGGTGGGTGGATCGGTGTCTGCCGCCGGCGCCGCGACCGCCACCGCCGTCGCCGGCGCCGCGGCACCCGCTCGATCGGGTCCCAAGATCGGCCGCAACGACCCGTGCTACTGCGGCTCCGGCAAGAAGTTCAAGAAGTGCCACGGGGCGTGACGATCAGGACCTGACCGTGTTCGTGGGGAGGCTCGTCCGCTAGGCAAGCGGGCACGGACTATCAGGCACGTAGCGACTCGCTGGATCGAGCGATTGTCCCGCGAGGGCAGAGCTGCCGCGCGCTCCGCGCGCTCCGCTCCGCGGGGTGACGCTCACGCTCACCGGTGCTCGGTACATCGCGAGAATCGCGCGCGGCGACGGCGTCCGGTGAAATCGGCTCGATTTATCGAGCGGCGCGAGATACGGCTCAGGCTTCGGGCTCGTCCTCATTTCCGTAGCGGTGCTGGCGACGTCTCCAGAGCCGAATCGGGAAGAGGATGATGCACGCTAAGGCGATGATGCCGACGATGAGGAGGAACGGATCGGGCATGCCAACATCATGACCGAAGGGCCGGGGTTGCGATATCTGACCGACTCGCTACGATGGGCGGAACGATCATCGCGAGGTCAAATCCAGGCCCCCTCGCGATCCGTCAGTTGGAGGGATTCGTTGAAGCAACTGACCGCACTCCCCAGAGCCTCCGTTCCGCTCCCCGT
>JBPCKH010000063.1:0-3031 GCA_051004475.1 Candidatus Limnocylindria bacterium
CACTGATGATGGAAGGGCCACTGAGCTCACCTTCGCTATGGAGATCCGTGGCTCGATGCTGACCGCCTTCATGGAACCGATGATCGCCGGTGCCGCCGGCAGCGACATCGACACCAGCCTGGCGCGGCTTCAGGGTCGGTTCACATCCGACGGGCGAGTCTGAGCCTCACGAAGCCACGCCGCGCCTGGTTCGTCGACGTGCGTAGAGAATTTCATCGGCGCGGGCAATGAGCTCGTCCACCGTCTCCCCCACCGCGATGCTCGCGATCCCGACGCTGATCCGAATCCTCCGCCTCCAGGAGTCTGGTCCCGATCGAGGGACGTGCGACGTCGTACCCGGCCGGACCTGACCGACCCCACGCTCGCCCCATCGGGCACGGCGCTGGTCATTCAGAGGTCGAGCGTGCCAAGCTCGCGTCGCGCCGGGCGTCGGCGCGTGCTACGTGATCGAACGGTCGTGATCGGCCGACGGCGGTCGCAACGGCCGCGATCAGCTCGTCGAGCGTGAACGGCTTGGACAGGACCGCCGCGAATCCGGCTTCTCGCGACCGGTCGGTGAGATTGGCCTGCGCCTCGCGGCTGGCCTCGGAGTGGGCGCTGAACATGATGACCGGCACGGAGCGCTCACGCTGCCGGATCCACGAAGCGGCATCCCACGATGCTTGGTAGCTCGTCGCCGAGGCGCTATCGAGCAGGATGCAATCCGGCTCCAGCTCATCGATCGCCCGATGCATGGCGTCGTCGGTGATCTCGAGGAGACACGACACGTCGTAGCCTTCCTCCGCCAGGATCGCCTCAACGGTGGCGCCGACATTGCGATCGTCGTCGATGCACAGGATGCGAGGTCGAGACGGCCGCGCGGCGCGATCGGTGCTGACAGAGATGTCCGTTCCTCCGTCACCGATGCTCGCAACCCGAGCAGCACCGGTGCATTCTTGCTCCGTCCCTGACCCGGACTCGTGGACCGCAGCGTGGAGACGGCTTCGTTGGACCCCAATTGCGGGTTCCCCACCATCACCATCAGGCGGGACGCTGACCGCGTCATTACGAAATCGTCATCATTGGTCATGTGCACCCGCTCGTTGATGGCGTACCATCACACGATCATGCTGATTGCTTTCCCTCCTGGCGAGGAAGCGCCGTGAGCGCGACCTCGCCGAAACCGGCTGATGTCGAGGCGCGGCGCGCGTTGGTGATGCACGAACGACCCCTCATCGTGGATCTCATCGCGCTGACGCTGAACCACGGCGTCTTTCTCGTCCAGGCGGCTGACAGCCTGGACGGGGCAGAGAAGATCCTGGATGAATGGCTACCGCACATGGCCATCGTCGACATGGACCATGACGAGAGTTCTGATCTGCTGGTGCACCTGGGAGCCTCGAGTACGCTCACACAGAGCAAGACCCCCGTCCTGGGTCTCACGCGGCGCGGTGACCTGCGGACGAAGCTGAAGGCCTTCGAGCTCGGCGTGGACGATGTCCTGGCCGTGCCGTTCTCGCCCGAGGAGCTGCTCGCGCGATCGATCGTCATCGTCCGTCGCGCCACGGGCGTTCATCGACCGATGATCCCGTCGATCAAGCTCGGCGAAATCGAAATCGACATCCTCAACCGCGAAGTTCGGGCGGGCAAGTCGATCGTGCACCTGACCGGGATCGAGCAGAGCATTCTCTACGTGCTCGCCAGCCGCGGCGGACGCGTGGTCACCAGGGAGGAGATCCTCGACGGCGTGTGGGGCACCGACTTCGTGGCCGAAAGCAACATCGTCGACCGCCACGTCCGCAGCCTGCGAATCAAGCTCCAGAACGACTATCGTCACCCACGCTTCATCTCCACCGTCCCCGGACAGGGCTATCGGTTCATTCCAACCTTCACGAACCAGGGTTGGAAGACCGCATCGGAGGATGGCAAGCCGGCCAGCTGAGACCAGGCGGCACCCGTCCCGGCAACTTCTCATTCGTCAACCGTGTTGGCGAAAAAGACGAACACGCGTAGCGGGTCTCCGCCTAGGGGCGTTGAGGCCAAACGGACCCCTGTGCTATCCTCCACGCCGATGCGTTGACGCGGGAGCAGTACGCGCCGCACCTCGGAATGAGCGAGCCGGAGATGGTGCAAGCCGGCGTACGAGGAGCGCGGAACTCACCTGCCGAGCAGTTGGGCGAAAGTCCGACCGGGTGGCGCCCGATAGCAGCGCCGACGAGTGGACCGACGAATATCGTGGGGCTGTAGCTCAGCTGGGAGAGCACCTGCATGGCATGCAGGGGGTCGGGGGTTCGAGTCCCCCTAGCTCCACCATTCCCTTCCGACGGGGGCATCGGTCAAGCTCAGGTGGTACCGCGAAGATGTGAGCCCCTTCGTCCTGGCAGGAGGAGGGGCTTGTTGTTGTCCGGAGAACGTGACGCATGATCCTGACAGGCAGTGGCGAGGCGAAGACGGCGCGGGACGGCCGGCGCTGGACGCTGCGTCCGGGACGGCCGACCGATGGGCGTGAGCTGGCGCGCCTCTTCGCCGCGGTGCGCGCCGAGGGCCGCTGGCTGATCACGACCCCGGGCGCCCACAGCGAGCCGTCGGAGGCCTTCTGGATCAGCGAGCTCATTCGCGCGTCGGAGAGCCTTGCGCTCGTCGCCGAATCCGGCGCCGAGATCGTGGGCAACGTGTTGATCAGCGTCGACCGAGGACGCGCCACGGAGCACATCGGCGTGCTCTCGATCTGCATTGCGAAGGATTGGCGGGACATCGGGATCGGCACCGACCTGGTGGCCGGTGCGCAGGAATGGGCACGCGAGCACGGTCTGCGCAAGATTTCGCTGGGCGTCTTCCCCGACAACGAGCGGGCCATCGCCGTCTACGAGCGCCGCGGCTTCGTGCGCGAGGGCCTCCGGCGCCAGCAGTACCGATCCGGCGACGAGTATCGCGACGAGGTGCTCATGGCCTGGTTCCCGAAGGAGGCACAGGACCGATGACCACCGAGACCCACGCCCGCCGCGGACGAGCCGGTCGCTACGACCCGACCTCGTTCGAGGAGAAATGGCGA
>JBPCKH010000064.1:0-2920 GCA_051004475.1 Candidatus Limnocylindria bacterium
GACTTCAGCCAGGAGATCTTCGTCTCCCCCATCTCGCGCTATTCGATCCTGGTCGGCAAGGTGCTGGGGGAGTCACTGGTGGCGTTGCCGCAGGGCTTCGCCATCCTGGTCTTCGGCCTCGTCATCGGCGTCCCGCTGTCACTCGCGGCGGTGCTCGCCCTCCTGCCCGTCGTCCTGGTCATCACCCTGTTCGGCGGCGCGTTCGGCGTGCTCGTCCTCTCACGATTGCCGAACCGTCGCGCGGCGACGCAGATCTTCCCGTTCATCATGCTGCCGCAGTTCTTCCTGGCGGGCGTGTTCAACCCGATCAGCGAGCTGCCGCTGCCGCTCGAGATCGCGTCGCGCCTCGCGCCGATGCGGTACGCGATTGATCTCCTGCGCAACGCCTACTACGGCATCCATCCCGAAGCCGTTGATGTTGCACTGGCACCGCTCGGCATGAACCTCGCCGTCATCGGCGGGCTCTTCGCCCTCTTCATCGTGATCGGCACCGCGCTATTCGTCCGGGCGGAGCAGAACCGCTGAGCCTTGCGCGCCAGCAGGACTGCACCTCGCAGCGCCGAATACACGTAGGTACACGCCAATCGATGGCAAGCAATCGACGCGGCTCGCACCGTGGTCCACGGTCACGCGGGCGCGCCATTGGCCGATGAGGCGCTATGTGGTTGGCTCCATCGGGCTCATGAGCTGAAAGTAGTTGTCATCCGGATCCGATAGGGTCGCAATGAGCCCTTCGCCCGCTTCATCCGGGCCGTATGGCTCTCGGACGACCGTTGCGCCCGCCACCTTGAGCCGGTCGAAGTCGCCCCTGACGTCCGCGCTCTCGATGTTCCAGATCAGCCGGCCGGGGTGCGCGTTCCTGCCGGTGACCTCGGTGTGCGGACCGACCGTGATCCAGCCAGTGCCGATGCCACCAGGTCGCCCATCAACGCCCTCGAATCCTCCCACGTTCGGATGGCCGGACCTGCACCCTTTAGCAGCCCTCGATAGTGCCGTTTGCTCTCCGTGGTTGCGAATCCAAGAGAAAGGCGGGCACCATGGCCACACACAGATAGGCATCGGTCCTGCAGCAAGACCGTGCATAGGCCGAATACATGAACGGAGTCCCACGTGGCAACGACAACGCGAACGCGGTCGAAGACAACGACTGCCGCAACCAGGACCGATACGAACGGGCACTCGCCGGATCCGCAGTACGCGACGCTCGGCGTTGAGGTGCAGGCATTCAACGCGATGCGCAATCTGCCGATCGGCCTCAAGAAGCGGGTCCGCAAGGAGAGCAGTGACCTCCTCAACGAGATCCTGGCCGATTCGACGATCCTGTACGCGCTCTACAAGAAGCACCATTGGAATGTCGCCGGGCCCACCTTCTACCAGCTCCACCTCCTGTTCGACAAGCACGCCGAGGAACAGCTCGAGCTGGTCGATCTCCTCGCCGAGCGCGTTCAGGCGCTTGGTGGCATCTCGGTCGGCGATCCGCGGCACGCCGCAGAGCTGACCACGATCGAGCGCGCCCCGGACGGGGCCGAGGATGTTCCCGCCCAGATCACGCGCCTGCTCAATGCGCACGAGACGATCATCGGCAAGGTGCGAGCCGGAGTCGAGACGACCGAGACATCGAAGGACTGGGGCTCGAACGACCTGCTGATGGGCGACGTGCTGCGTCGTCATGAGCTCCAGGTCTGGTTCATCGCCGAGCATCTCGTCGACGCTCCCCTCGTGGAGGACTGACGATGCGTACGAGCAGGGGGAACGTCCGATTGACCGAGGTCAATCTGCGCTAGTCCTCCTCGTCCGCGAAGACGACCTCGCGCTTGCGGCGGATGGCTGGCAGGACGGCGAGTGCGAGCGCCAGGGCGGCGAGCGCTAACAGGACCGCCGAAACCCATCGCTCGACAAAGATCGTCAGGTCACCGCGCGAGATGACGTGAAGCGAGGATTCAACCCCGACTGACGCGCCGCGAGCCCGCCAAGGTCGGCGGAGCAGCTGGTGACGAACGCGTACGGAAGCGTCAATCGCGACACGGTGGCTGCGTCCGGCCACGGATCCATGGATGCCCACCGCTCGAGCAGCTCGGACACGGCCGACGGGGGCAGACCCACCGTTGTCGCTGCATCCGCCACGAGGTCGCCGTACGGCGCCTAAGAGTGCGACGCGATCATTCGAGCAGTCACGGCGTCACGCCAGGCGAGTCCTCGATGAACGTCCTGCGCGGCCGCGGCCCAGATGTCCATCGAGTTCATGACGCCCATCAGGAGGTCGAACAGGACCGCGGTCACGCCCAGGTGTCGCGTCACGAACTGACGCTCACCTCGGCTACCATGCCCCGATCGTAATGGCCCGGCTCATGACAGCCGACGAGCAGATTGCCCGGCTCCTCGAAGGTATAGCTGAACTCGGCGGTCTCGCCGGGATCCACGCTGACACCGGCGTCGTCCCCGTGCTCGACACCGTGTCCTTCGGCCATCGCTGCCTCGAACGCCGCCTGGTCCTCGGCCGTCCCGATGAGGAACTCGTGAACCGTGGCGCCAGCTTGCGAATCACGAACCGCACCGTCTCGCCGGCGGTGGCGCGCAGCTCGTCAGGGTCGTAGCGCAGGTCATCGGTCATGGTGACGTCGATGGTCCGTGCGTCGTCGGGTGGGCTCGCGCAAGCGGTCACCGCGGCCGCGAGCACAAGCATGCCGACGACGATAAGCCGCTTCATGTCATTCTTCCTCGACGCGCTCGGCTCGAGCTCGCGCCACGTAGTGGTCCGGTCGCATATCGAAAGCGCGGAGGCACGTGTCATTGCAGAAGTACCAGGTCTCGCCGCTTCGCACCCGGCTCGGCGCAGTCCGGCTGTCGACCCGCTCGCGACAGACCGGGCAGACGGCGTCTCCATCGGCGGCGTGGTGGTCATCGTGGTGGTCATGATCGT
>JBPCKH010000065.1:0-3917 GCA_051004475.1 Candidatus Limnocylindria bacterium
CCGTGGCAGATCGGCCGCGTCGCATGATCCGTCACCATCGAGGAAGGCCCCGGCCTCGTGTGCGTGATCCTGCTGCGCCACGCGTGCGCCGGTCAGGCACGCGCGACCGTACCCCCGCCGATTCTCTCCGACGACGATGGCGCCCGCCGCCGCCGCTATATCCGGCGTGCCGTCCAGCGAGCCCCCATCGACCACGATGACGCAGCACGCTTCGACCTCGAGGAGCCCGCGCACGACGTCACCGATCGCGTCGGCCTCGTCCAGCGCCGGGACAACGGCCGCCAGCCGATCACTCATCGATCGGGCCCCACAGCTCGAATCTCCCCCGCTCCGCGAGCAGCGCCCGTCCGCTGGTCGGAAGCTCCTCGACGAACGCCTCGCGCCGATCCCACGAAACGTAGCCCGGATCTCGAGCCATTCGGTCGACGAGCACCCACGCGTCCGGCGAGCTGTTCGGAATCAATGACAGGTCGCTTCGCAAAGCAAGCGGCGGCGCCAGCCCGTCGTCCACGCTGAGATCGACGTCAGTGGGAACCTGGCCAGCGAATCGCAGCAGCTCGTCGTGCGCGGCGGCACGGTCCCACTGGCCTCGCTCGGTCCGCATCGTCGGCGGCAGACCTCCGCCGATCCACGCGACGAGCAGAGCGGGAAATGCAACGAGAAGCAGCGCTCGACCGATCGGGCGGCGGCGGCCGCCTCCATCGGCTGATCGGCGCCGATGCGCGGTCCATGCCAGCAGGCGACGCCCGCCCATCGCCGTAGCCACGAGGAAGGGCATCATCGAGAGGAGGGTGTAGTGAAGCTTGAAATCGGCCTGTGCCAGATTTGAGCTCAGCAGGTTGGCAAGGATCGGTGGCAACGTGAGCAGGAGCCATGCAGGACGCAGCAAGCCCAGCGCCGCGGTCGAGACCAGCAGGCCGGCCGCTCCCATCCAGCCGGTGCGGTTTGCCAACTGATCGCCGATTCGCTCCACGTTCGCCAGCGGGCCGCCGTTGTCGATGAGCCACACGTAGTACCAGCCCGTCTCAAGGGTTGCGCCGTCTCGGATCAGCGGCATCACCACCGTGAACACGAGGAGCGACCAGGCGATTCCGACGGCCATCAGCGCCAGCCCGGCCCTCCGCACGCCTGCCACCGGGCGGAGTCCGAAGCTCAGCCGCCCCGGGCCGCGTGCCGCGACAAGCGCGCCGACCACGAAGATCGTGAAGCCCTGGTCCTCCTTCGCCAGCAGAACCACCGCTGCGAACGCCATGAGGAGCATCGTCCGACCGCGAAGGCCCGCCCAGCCCGCAAGCAGGGCGAACGGCAAGGCGAGCGACTCGGTGTGGAAATCGGCACGACCCGCCTCCTGGATGGCACTCCAGATCGGAAGCGGCGCGGCGACGGCAGCTGCCAGCCACGGCGCGGAGGGCGATGGATGGAAGGCCGCGCGCAGAAACAGGTACGCGGCCGGCCCAGCCGCGGCGAGGGCAGCCGCATGGATGATGCTCAGGACACGCGCATCGGCCCAGACGGTCTCGACGAGGGCAGGAATCGCAAGCAGGGGTGAGAAGTGGAGTCCAAGGAAGCTGCCGTCGTTGAAGCTCGAGACGAAGCCGTGGCCCTCCGACACATTCCAGACGATCTGCTGGAAGAACGCCTGGTCGAACGCGAGCGTGGCAAGGCCATCAGCACGCCGCAGCAGCAGAGAGGCGAGCCAGCCGAACCCGAGCAGCGCGCCGCCCAGGATGAGCAGCACCGGAAGCGAAACCGCTGCGTGAACCGCGGCTCGGCTGGCGACCCGTGAGCGCGGGGGACGGCTCGCCAGCGTGGCGTCGGTCATCTGGCGACGGCGGCGCGTGGCTCGCCGCGGCGCTCGGCCGCCGTCCGGAGCGGCGCTCCCGCCTCCAGCAGTCGGTCCCGGATCGCGCGCGCAGCCCTGCTCACCGCTTCCGTGGCGCTGTAGCGCGGCCCCCAGCCCAATGCTGCCAGGGCGGCAGCGTCCAGATCGACCAGCGGCGTGTCGCCAACCCAGCCACCACCGCCCCGCGCGGCGCCGCTGAACACCATCTCGACCCGTGCCGCATCGAGCGCGAGCGCCTCGATGACGACCTCTGCCACGCGGTGGACGGTCAGCGTGCCCGGCGTCGCCACGTTGAGGACCGTGAACGGGTGCTCTGGAGCCACGCGATCGGCATGGAGGACGCCAGCGATGAGATCCTCGATGTCGACGTACGGCTTTGCCTGGCGCCCATCGCCGAGGATTTCGAGCCGGCTGGAGTCGCGAAGGAGCTTGACCACGAAGTCGTGGACGACGCCGTGATTGGAGCGCGGCCCGATCGTGTTCCCGAATCGGAAGGCCATCACGCGCCAGCCGTAGAGGTGCGCGAAGCCGGACAGGATGGATTCGCCGGCCAGCTTTGCGGCGGCATAGTGCGACTCCGGCAGCATCGGTCCGTAGGACTCGTCGGTCGGAATCCGTTGCGGAGCGCCGTATACCACGCCACTCGACGCAAAGATGAGCCGCCGCACGGCGTGCCGCCGCATGGCTTCGGCGACGTTCCACGTCCCGTGGATGCATCCCTCCAGGTCGAGCCGCGGGTCGTCGTAGCCACCGGGGATGTCGGTGTTGGCCGCGAGGTGAATCACCGAGGTGTGACCCTGCATCGCATCGAGGACCGTCACGAAATCGGTCACGTCGCCCCTCGCGAATCTCAGCTGGCCCGCACGCAGCTCGGACTGGAAATCCGCGTCCCAGTCCGGCTCGGCCGTCGAGAGATCGTCAAGCACGGTGACGCGTCCGGCGTCAGCCAGCAGGCGCGGAAGGAGCGAGGAGCCGATGAACCCCGCGCCGCCGGTCACCAGGGTGCTCATGCCATCGGGCGATCGCACACCGCGTAGCGGTACCGGCGATCAGCGGAATTGATGACACGCGCCCACGGCTGCGTATCGAGCAGCGCGTCCCAGTCCGCGTCTCCGTCGGGAACGCGCGGCGGCTCGGCGGGCTCACCGGGCCGGGCGGACGGTGACGCGGACGCAACGTCATGACCATTCATTCGGTCGCCTCGAACACGGCGGCGATTCCCTGGCCGACGCCGATGCACATGGTGGCCAGGCCATACCGCGCGCCACGGCGCCGCATCTCGTGCAGCAGCGTCGCAGTCAATCGAGCGCCGGACGCACCCAACGGATGCCCGATGGCGATCGCCCCGCCGTTGACGTTGACCCTCTCCGGGTCGAGGCCCAGCTCGCGAATCACGGGCACGGCCTGCGCGGCAAACGCCTCGTTGAGCTCCACCAGGTCGAGATCTTCGATACCGATGCCGGCGCGCTCGAGCGCACGCCGCGAAGCCGGGATCGGTCCCAGGCCCATCGTCGCCGGATCGACGCCGGCAACCGCCGATGCGACCATGCGCGCCATCGGCTTCATCCCAAGCTCGCGGGCGCGTGATTCGCTCATCACGAGCAGGACGGCCGCCCCGTCGTTGATCCCGGAGCTATTTCCAGCGGTGACCGAACCGGACGCGTCTCGCTTGAACGCCGGCTTCAGCTTGCTCAACGACTCCAGCGTGGCATCCGGTCGGGGGTGCTCGTCGGTGTCGACGGCTCCGGCTGGCGTGTCGATCGGGACGATCTCATCGGTGAACAGGCCGACGTCGTACGCTGCCTTCCAGCGCTGCTGGGACGTGACCGCGAAGGCGTCCTGGTCCTCGCGGCTGACGCCGCACCGCGCGACGACGTTCTCAGCCGTCTCGCCCATCGAGTACGAGTAGTAGGCGTCCGCCAGGCGAGGGTTCGTGAAGCGCCACCCAAGCGTGGTGTCGAACATCGTCTGCTCGCCACGTGGAAAGGCTGTCGATGGCTTGGTCGTCACGAATGGCGCGCGGGTCATGGACTCGACGCCGCCGGCAACGAAGACCTCGCCGTCGCCGTAGGCG
>JBPCKH010000066.1:0-3828 GCA_051004475.1 Candidatus Limnocylindria bacterium
GGCACTGGGCGACGAGCTGCTCGCGACGAATGCCGACCTCGTGGGGCTTTTCCTGCGCTACACGCTCGATCCGCATGGCCGCTCGAAACAGGTGGTACGCGAGACCGAGGCGGCCATACCGATCCTCGAGGCCGCCGGAGACCATGGGGGGCTGGTTCGTGCCTGGCGGCTGCTCGGGTGGGTGCATGGGACGGCCTGCAACTACGGGGCCGCGGAGCGGGCCGTCCAGCAGGCAGTGATGCACGCCCGCCTGGCCGGCGACCGGCGCGCTGAATCGAGGAACTTGATGTCCCTCGCGCTCTCCGCCCTCTACGGGCCGATGCCGGTGCCGGATGCGATTGTGGTTGGCCGGCGAATTGCGGCCGAGATCGGTGACGACCGCAGCGCCGAGGGCGTGGTTCTCTGCGCGTTGGCCCACCTCCACGCACTGCGGGGCGAGCCCGACGAGGCTCGAACGCTGTATCGGCGGGCACGCAGGACGCTCCATGACCTTGGCGGCAGGATGATGGCAGCGACCGTCTCACTTGATTCCGGACGGGTCGAGTTGCTTGCCGGCGATCCGGTTCAGGCCGAGAGAGAACTTCGGCGTGACTACGACGTGCTCGTAGCGGCGAGGGAGCGGTACACCCTCTCAACCGTGGCGGCGATGATGGCCGACGCCGTCCTGAGGCAGGGACGCATCGACGAGGCCCTCGCGCTGACGACCGAGAGTAAAGTGCTGTCGGCCGACGACGACGTGGAGTCACAGAGTTTATGGCGGCGGGTTCGCGCTCGTGCGCTCGTGCGTCGCGGGCAGCTTGCCGACGCGGTCGTCCTCGTCGACGAGGCGTTTACACTCGTCGAGCGGACAGATGCTTCGCTGTCGAAGGCTAATGCACTGGTGGACATGGCGACGGTGCATGCCGCTGCTGGGCACGACGAGCTGGCTGTCGGCCTGGCGCGCCGGGCACTGGCCCTCTTTGAGGCAAAGCGCGCCGACGTCGACATCACGACGACCCGAGGGCTCATCGAGCACCTGCGCGCGGGTCATCCGACGGGAACTTGATTCCACGCCGCGACCTAAACGTGCGCGGAATTCGCTGAAGGCTAACGCTGGAGCCTATCGGACGTTATACCAGTGAGCCGGGCACTGCGTTGGCGGCTCTGCCGCCAGGGCAGCCGCAGTGCCCGGCGTAACCATGTGCCCGGCGTAACCATGTGCCCGGACTCAGGATTCGCGCTCCTGCCAATTCGGATCCACCGGCGCGGTCGGGCCGACGTCGCCGAAGGTCGGGACCAGGATCCAACCCATGAGGCCCATGGCGACACCGAAGATAATGAGCATCGCCGCGCCAGCAGCCTCGTACGACAGAAACCAGTAGATCACGCCGATCACGATGATGATGGCGGGGATGGCGACATATTTCATCAGCGTCATGCGGTCATCATACCCATCCCCCCGCTTCGCATCCAAGGTTTCGCCACGGGATAAATCGAACAAATCTAGATAAATCTGGTCAGGTGATCCAACCGCAATCCGTTCGGTTGATTGCGCTGACTGCGAGCTCGCCATCCGGTCGACGTCCGTCTTCAGGGGCATGGGCGCGAACGAGCGGCCGCGCGCCAAGGCGTCGGTCGGCATCGATCAGGGTCGACCGACGTACCTGCGCGTCGGTTACGGACGCCCCGGTGTCAGACGGCTCAGCCACGGTCTGAAGCGTGCTCATGGCCCCGCCCGGGCGAGCGGCGACGACCGAGCCATCCGGGTAGCTGAGCCACAGGCCACGCATGCGCGCGATGAAGTGCTCGGCCATGCCCGGGACGAGCATGTCGACCATTCCGCTGCCGCTTCGTCGATACCCTCGCGGACGCTCATCTGCCTGCACCCGGTCCACGAAGGCGCGGCTGAGCTGCTCGTCGACGGCGATCTTCACGCGATCTGGCGCCTCGACGACCACGAGTCCGGCGCGGAAGGTGGCGTGGCCGATCACATCTGGCTCGCTGGCGCCACGCTGCGTGTGCAACAGCTCGTAGACGAGGGTGTCCTCGGTCCGCGGATCGGCAGTGCGATCGATCATGGGCCGAGGATAGCGCAGCCGGCTGGCTCCACGCCTGCTCACCGCGCGCGTCTGCTCGGCTAGAATCTGCACTGGCAGGACGAGCCGAGCCCCGAGGAGACAGCATGAGCGAGATCGAAGAGCAGGGATATCGGGAGATGGTCGTCGCTCAGGACGACGCGCAGCTCGACACCTGGGCCGCCGATCTCTTCATCGACTTCGCGAAACGGATGGGGGTTGGTACGGCAATCGCGGCTTTCTGCGCGGTGACCGGGTTTGACGAGCGCGGTTTTCAGCGCGCGTTCATGGTTGGTGGGGGACCCGACCATGTCGTGGGGATCGACACTGCCGGCTCGCTCGCGGCACCGATCTTCGAGCTGCCGAAGGCGATCGCCGGCTTGCGGCGCATCGATCCGGCGGCTCGAGCCAAGCTCGTGGAGTTCCTGGTCACCAACCGCGAGGTCATGTCCTACACCGCCTGAGCGGCGGAAGGGCTACTCGGACTCGTCGCGAGCCGGAGCGCCCGCCCGAATGATCGCGATCGCGTTCTCGCTCTTTAGTTTCGTGATCGTAAGATGCTTGGCGAAGTTCGCGCGATTGACCTCGGGGATCTGGTCCATCATCTCCGGTTGGCGCAGGATGTCGACGAGGTCGTCGACGCCCTCGGAGAGTTTGGACCGCGCGCCCATGAGCGCATCGTCCGCGGCCTTGGCCGCCTGCACCTCGCCCGCGACCGTCTTCGCGCGCCGCTTCGGCTTCTCGCCATGGCCAGTCTCCTCAGATGGCGCCGCGCCCCCGGTAATCAGCCGGAGCTTTGCCAGCGACAGCTCACCCGCAACGATCCGCTTCGCGAGCCGACGGCGCTGGCGCTCGTCGCTGAGCTTCATCAGCTCATACGCATGGCTGATCGTGTCTTTGCGCAACGACACGAGCTCTCGAATGTCGGCCGGCGCATCGGACAGGCGGAGGCGATTCTCGATGTACCCCTTGTCCTTGCCGACCTTCTGCGCCAACTGTCGCACCGAGTACCCGAACGCCTCCGTCATCCGTCGGAACATCGTTGCCTCTTCGAGCGGAGACACGTCTTCGCGTTGCAGGTTCTCGATGATGCTCACCTCGAGTGCCGTGCGTTCGTCGAAGTCGACCACGATCGCCGGAATGGTGGCGCGTTCGGCCATGCGCGATGCGCGCCATCTGCGCTCGCCCGCGATGAGCTCGAACTGTGCGCCGCTGGGCCGAACCAGGATCGGCTGGAGGACACCGTGCTCGCGGATCGAGTCGGCCAGATCGGTCAGAGAGTCCTCGTCGTACGATAGACGCGGCTGTGCGGGATTCGGCAGGATCTTGCCGACCGGCACTTCGCGAATCTGCGCCTGCGTCGCTCGAGATTCGATGAGGGACACGATGCCCGGTGCGAGATCGGTCTGTCGCGCTTCGTCGAAAAGACGGTGAATGTTCTCCTTGAATGCGGGCCGTTTGTCAGCCAAGGTCGATCACCTCCTGAGCGAGATCGCGGAATGCGCGTGCTGCCGCTGAGCTGGTCGCGTAGTCGGTGACTGGCTTGCCGGTGAGCGGTGCCTCACCAAGTTTCACGGTCTGTTTGATCATCGTCGTGAAGACACGATGATCGCCGAGCTCCTTCAGGTTCTCCAGCATCTCCCGCGCCAGGACAGTCCGGCCGTCGTAGAAGGTCGGAAGGAGGCCGAGCACTTCGAGATCGTGGTTCAGCTTGATCTTGATCGTGTTGATGACCTTGATCAGCGCAGTCAGCCCCTTGATCGCGTAGTACTGC
>JBPCKH010000067.1:0-3644 GCA_051004475.1 Candidatus Limnocylindria bacterium
GCTGTCATCTGCGCGCCGGTGACGTATGCGTCGGCGCCAAGTGAGAACGGTGTCTGCCCGCACCGCCAATCGGTCAGCACACGTTGAAGTGGCTGGCCGATTTGTCCGCGAGGTCGCGACATCGGGCAATCCGGGGCCGGCACCCATCTCACTTGCGGAGCCGAATTCAGATTCGACACTCTCAGTAGTCCGGCCAACATCACCACTGGGCTCACCGGTCGGCGGCCGAGCCACATTCGGCAGCACGGGAGGATCGGACATGGTGCCGATCGGACTTCTTGGATCCGTGCTGCTCGTGATCTTCTTGTGGCGGGCGCTAAGCACGTCACCGCTCGCGCCCCCCTCAAGCGTCCTTCAGCTCGTCCCCGTCCCTCCTGGCTAGAGCCGCTTCGCGGTTCTTGATCCCTGCATCGCAGGGATATCCAATCTGCCTGTTCGCCGGCCGTGGCCGCGCGTGCAGGAACTCAGGAGGAAATCATGAGACTCGTATTGCGAGTCGCCGGAAGCCTTACCACCAGCGTGCTCTTCATGCTCATGCTTGCAAGCGTTGCGCTGGCCGGCGAGCCTGGAGAGAGCCTGGCCGGCACGGCCGATGCGACACTCGAAATCGGGGCCGATGTCGATCTGATCATTGACACGACCCTCGACTCCACCGACGAATGTGGAAGCTGCAACGACAGCGACACCACGGTTGATCTCGGCACCGATGCCGACCTCGACCTGGACGCCGACCTCGTCATCGATCTCGGTGACGGCGATGGCTGTGGCTGCAACGGCAAGGACAGCGACACCACGGTTGATCTCGGCACCGATGCCGACCTCGACCTGGACGCCGATGCTGGGAACGTCCTTGACGTCGACACGTCCAATGAAGGCGGCGCCGACGGTTCCGACCTCGAGCGGGGCGGAACGCTGCCCGGAACGAGCGCCGGTTCACGCTCGGTCAACGATGGCCGCCCGAGGTTTAACGCCGGTCAGCGGTTCGGCTCGGCCGCCACCCGTGCGCTTGGACCGGGAGCGGGTTCCCTGCCCGACACCGCGATCGAGGGCCGGCCGCAGCCGGACCTCAGCGGTCTGGTGTTCGTCGGTCTGGTTGCCACGCAGCTTCGGCGGCGCGTGTCGATCGGAGTGGTCCGGTAGTTGATGCCGGGCCAGCGAGAGCTTCGCAGCCCGGCTTCCGAACGGTGGTGCGGCCGGTCCGGGACCGGTCGCACCGCATTTACCCAGGAAGCGATACGGTACGCAGATGGTGGCTCGCGTCCTGCTTCTGCTCATCGCGCTGGCGATTGGTGTCGGCGTCGTCGTGTGGATCGTCCGCTATCAGCCCTTCGGACCGGCCGATGCCAGCGGGTCGCCGCTGTCCAGCACCCACCCGGCGTCTGCGGGTTGGCGGGCCGGCCCTGAGGCACCGTTCGCGAGGCTGGAGATGGCGACGGCCGTCCTGGACGATCGGATCTGGATGGCCGGAGGGTTCGAACCTGACGGCACCGTTACCGATGCGCTGAGCATTCTCGAGCCGTCCACGGGCGAATGGACCGATGGACCGCGCCTGCCGGCAGCAGTGCACCATGCGGCGCTCGCCGCGGATGGTGATCGGCTCATTCTCATCGGTGGCTATCTCGGATCGTCCGGCCTGGCGACCGAGCAGGTTCATATCCTCGATCCGGCGACCGGGGCGTGGGAAGCCGGACCTGCGCTTCCCGAGCCGCGTGCCGCCGGCGCGGCCATCCACGACGGCACTCGCATCGTCTTCGGTGGGGGAGTAGGAAACGATGGCGTCAAGGATGACGTCTTCGCGCTCGCCGATGGTGAATGGAGCCGCATCGGCATGCTCACCAGGACGAGGGAGCACCTGGCGGCCGCGACCGACGGCGATGGTCGCGCCTGGTTCATGGGCGGACGGCAGGGCGGCCTTGATCGCAACGTGGGCGACGTCGACCTCGTGGAGGAGACGAATGTCACGCTCATCGCCACGGTGAGTCCGCGAGGCGGAGTCGCCGCCTTCCACGCGCCGGAGATCGGTGCGTGCCTGACCGGCGGAGAGGCGCCCTCATTCGCGTTCACGCGGGTCGAATGCGTCGATGCCACCGGTCGCGTGACCGCATTCCCGGACCTGACGCAGCGTCGGAATGGCCATGGCGCGGCGGTGATTGACGGGGTCGCCTACGCGCTCCTGGGCGGCGAGGTCCCGGGGCTCAGTGCCTCGAGCACAACCGAGATGCTCGACCTCCGCGACTGAAGATCCGCGGCGTGCTCAGGCAACCTCGTCCTCGTCGGTGGCGCCGGGCAATGGACTCAGCGCAGTTCGGACGTACCCGGTCATGTCCTTGGCGCGGGGGTCATATCGGGCCTCGACGGGCAGGTCGAGGCGAACGTCCTCGTCTCGCGAGCGATCGACCCACTCGATGAGTGCGCGGTTGACGATGATCGTGCCGATGCGCGCGCGATGATCCTCGCCATTGGCCTGGTACTCGATCCAGGCGCCAGTCAGGGGAACCATCGACTGGCGGTGCCGGATGTGCTGAAGCGGATCTGCCCCAGGCGGCACGTGAAGATACCCATGGATCGTGTAGGGCCCGCTCTTCAGAATCACCGGCGAGGGCCGCCTGCGTGACCGGCGAGCGAGGTTGCCGCGCGGACCGCCGGCACGGACGGCGATGAGCTCATCGCGACGGACGACGAGGTCGCGAGACTCGACCGCACGTCCGTCGTCAAGCGCGACCAGAAGGACGCTCTCGAGCTGGAATTCCTCGTCGGTGTTCAGCTTGTCGGATAGACGCTCTGAATCCAGCTGGATGAAGCCGAAGATCCGGCAATCCTCGGTGTAGGCAGCGAATTCCTCTTCGCGCTGGAGCGGCGAGTTGACGGGGACCGGATCGACCTCATGGACCGCGTTGGCAGGTCCGTCGGATCTGGTCAGTTTGCGGAACAGGCCGTCAATCATGTGATGAGCGCGATCATCAGGCCGAGGCAGCGGCGTCGTGATGATGGTCGTGATCCTGGACCAGATCCGCGACGAAGAGGGGAGGCGCGACGAGCAGGCTCGGGTCAGGCCGCGGGACGGAATCACTGAAGAGTCGGCAGAAGATGGAGACCAGCTCGGGGTCGAACTGGATGCCGGCGTGCTTGCGCAGCTCCTCGATGGCGGCGTTGTGACTGACTGCCTTCTGATACGGCCGGTCGTGGACCATGGCGTCATACGCATCGGCGATGGCCACGATGCGCGCGCCGAGCGGGATGTCGCCGCCGCGCAGACCGTGCGGATAGCCGTGGCCGGAGAATCGCTCGTGGTGGTGAAGGATGATGGCGCCCGCGTCGCGTACGGCGGCGACGCGGTCGATGATCACCTGGCCGATGCGTGGATGCTGGACGACCGCCTGCCATTCGTCGGGACTCAGGGGACCGGGCTTCTCGAGAATCTGGGCCGGCACCCCGATCTTGCCGATATCGTGCAGCAGCGATGCGACGCGGATCCGTTCGACCTCCTGGTCAGGCAGCTCCAGGTGCCGCGCCATTCGCACGGCGATGCCGGCGATGAGGGACGACGGCTTGCCGCCATAGTGGGGCATTGGAGCGATGATGGCCGTGAGCGCCGCCTCGGCTGCCTGGCGCCCGAGGTCGCCCACTTCGGCAGCGCGTGCGCG
>JBPCKH010000068.1:0-4215 GCA_051004475.1 Candidatus Limnocylindria bacterium
CCCTTTCGGTCCAGCGCGGCCGTCCCTTCTCGGCGGCACTCATCTACCTGGTCGCCGGTGTCCTCGCCGGGCTGGGCCTGCGCGCCATCGGCATCAACTGGTACGAGCCCATCGAGGACGCCTCGATTTTCCACCGCGCGGCCGAGCTGGCCGTGATCGTGTCGCTCTTCGGCGTCGGCGTGAAGCTGGATCGGCCTCTCGATTGGCGCTCGTGGCGAACGACCGTCCTGCTGCTGGCGATCGCGATGCCGCTCACCATCGCCGGTATGGCACTGCTGGGCACGTGGCTGTTGGCCATGTCACTGCCGAGCGCGGTCCTGTTGGGTGCCATCCTGGCACCGACCGACCCCGTGCTGGCCGAGGACGTCCAGGTTGCAGGACCGATGCAACGCGAGCCAGAAGACGAGGCGCGGTTCGCGATCACGTCGGAGGCCGGTCTGAACGATGGGTTGGCCTTCCCATTCGTGATGCTCGCGCTATTCGGCTTTGAGCGCGGCTTCGACACGTTCGATACCTGGTGGTGGGAATGGGTGACCGCAGACCTGCTGTACGCGGTGATCGCCGGTGTTGCGATCGGCGTGCTTGCCGGGAGGCTGATTTCTTGGCTGACGTACCGCATCATCGACCGCGGCTGGCTGGCGAACCCCTTCGATGCCTTCGTGGCCATCGGCGCCGTCTTCGCCGTGTATGGCGCGACCGAGCTGGCTGGCGGCTACGGCTTCCTGGCCGTCTTCGCGGCCGGCGTCACGTTCCGTCGTTACGAGCACCGGCACGGGCACGGGGTCAACGAGCGGCTCCACGACGTCACGCTGGTGATCGAGAAGCTCGGAGAGCTCGCCGTCCTGCTCCTTCTCGGCAGCGTGCTGCCAATCGGCGGCGGGTTGGAGCTTGGCTGGCCGGTGCTGGTGGTGGCGTTCGGGCTCATCTTCGTGGTTCGGCCGCTCGCGGTCCTCGTGGCGCTCATGCCGAGCGACCTGGTCGCGCGGCAGCGACTCTTCATCGCCTGGTTCGGCATCCGTGGGATCGGTTCCATCTACTACCTCGGGTTCGCCTTTGCCGCCCTGACGCCGGCTGACGCCCGACCGATCTTCAGCGTCACCGCGGTTGCCATCCTCGTCTCGGTGCTGCTCCACGGCCTGACGAGCGGACCGCTCACCGGGCGGCTCCTGGCGGCCGAGGAGGCGAGCGCCCGCGAGGAGGATCGGGCTTCGTGACGGCCGGTGGTCAGATCCAGCACCAACCGTCGGGAGGCACGCCCTGGCTGGTCGAGTCGTCGGGCAGGGATGGCGCCGTCCGGTCGTCGCGATCGCAATCGGCGAACAGGATTCGTGCTCGCCAGCCATCGGGAGCCAGCGGCAGCGCCGTGAGCAGCGGAAGGTAAAAGGCGAAGCTGGCCACGATCACCAACCCGTAGACACCAGCCGCCACCCGTCCGCGCGTGGTCGCCCACGCTGTGGCAGCCAGCAGGCCGATCGCCAGCGCAAGGAATGGCACGGTCGGGAGGAAGTACCACAGGAAGGTCTGGCTGCGATCGCCGGAGAGGACCAGCCACGGAAGATAGGTGGCTGCGGCGGAGGTCAGGATGACCGGCTCAGGCCGATGAAACCCCCATCCTGAACGCCACCACGTCACACCGAGCCCCACCACGGCGAAGATTCCGGGCCACCACAGCAGCGGGTTGCCGAGCGCCAGGATCTCCCGAAAGACGCCACCCTCGTCGCTGAACCAGTAGGCCACCGGCCGGCGGAGGAGCGGCCACGACCACGACGGCGACTGGTACGGATGGTCGCCGCCCAACGTGGTGTGGAAGTCGAGCATCGCCCGCTGATGATCCCAGATCCCGCGCCACACCGAGCCGACCTCCCAGGGCAGCGCCAGGATTACGCCAGGCATGCGACCGGTATAGCTGGCGAGGTAGGCGATCAGTGGCACGACCCCGAGGAGCACCAGGGTTGGCAGAGCCTCGCGTCGCACGGCAGCGCTGATTACCAGCCACCAGCCGGCGCCGGGGTTCTGCCGTCGCTGCTCGGCGATCTCCCAGGCGATCACGAGACCGATGACCGCCGGCGCCACGTAGGCGCCTGACCACTTCGTCGCCGTCGCGGCGCCCAGGCACACGCCCGCCAGCAGCCGCCACGGCCGGCCGAGCGTCAGCCGCCACCACCATGGCGCACCCGTCCGCTCGCGCACGCGATCCCGATCGAGTACGGCGAACGTAGCTGCGCCGACGACGAACAACGCGATGAAGGCATCCAGCATGGCGACGCGCGAATGGACAAGGTGCAGGAAGTCGGTGGCGAGCAGCCCGGAGGCGGCGATGGCGCCCACCGTTGCGCCGTGACCAGCGACCACGCCGCGCAGGAGCCGCCATGCCAGCACGTACAGGAGCGCCACGCTGACGATGCCGGCCACTGCCACGGCGACGCGCCAGCCGAACGGTTCGTAGCCGAAGGCGACGATCCCCGAGCCGATGAGCCATTTGCCCAGTGGCGGGTGCGACCGGCTCGCGAGCTCGCTGATGCCGCACACGCCCTCGGTACCGATCACGTACCAGCAGGCGTCGCGCGCGTAGAAGATCTCGTCGAACACGAGCTCGATCGGGCGGCCAAGGCTGACCATTCGCATGGCCGCGGCGCTGATCACGATCACGACCAGCGCGATCGTGTCGGACCGCGTCCAGGCGACACGCGTCCGATCGATGGGTCGGTCGATGATGCGAATCTCCTCGGGCACTGAATATTTGCGACAGAAATGCGCCGCGCCGTGTTGCGCTTCTATGCTAGACAAGGGACGGCTCCCACAGGTTAGGGGTCGACGCTCAGAGGAGGTTGACGCAATGGGACTTGCTCGGCTGGTTGCACTCGTCTTCGGGGCAGTATTCGTCCTTGTCGGGATCATCGGCTTCCTTCCCGCCATCAGCCCGACGGCGGACTCGGTTCAGGGGATGGAGGTCGCGGACGCGGCGGTGCTCGGTTTGGTGCCGGTCAACGTCGTTGCCAATATCGTCCACGTGGTGCTCGGGGCCGTGCTCCTCTACGCGTCGATGAACACGTCCTCCGCGATCCTGATCCTCAAGGCGTTTGGTGCCGCTTACCTGCTCCTCGGCATCGTCGGGCTGTTCGCGCCCGAGGGATTCGGGATCCTGCCCCTCGGCGGCGGCGAAATGATCGTTCACTTCCTGACAGCAGCCGTGTTCCTCGTTGTCGGCTTCATGATGCCCGGGGACGCGGCAGACTCCCGCCGAACGGCCTGACCTACCCGTGGCTTCTTGATCGCTGAACGCGGGCGCAGCGTCAGTCGTGCCGCCGTGCGTCCATCGAGGTCTGCTGATTCCCCGCGATCTCCTCGTCGCACGAGAGCGTGTTGAACAACGCCGGATCGTCGTACCAGACCAGGTTGCGCCAGTGGTCGGAGAGGGACACCAATCGCTCGCGGGTGTACTCATCGTTGGGCTGGAGCCAGGCATCTCTCCCCGGAAGCCCGTGGCCCGGGACGAACTGGAAGCCCATCTGGCGCCCGGCGCAGAAGGCGACCACGGTGTACGCGCCCTCCCACGACGGATCGAGACGCTCGACGCTCCAACCAGGAAGGCGGTCGCCAACCTCGCGCATGACCGCCTGCCGGCCACCGTCGGGGAGCGACGGGATGGGGACGGTGAGGCTCAGCGCGAAGACGCCGGCCAACACCAACAGTGAGGCGCCGGCGCGCACGCGGGGATTTCGGTAAAGGTTCATGGAATTCACAGCGGGCGCTCATCGCGGCGACGGGTCTGCCGTCGCGGTAGCCGTTTCATCGGATCAATCGCCGATCTCGAATGCAGGATTCATACCGACCCTCTGCTAGACTCGACGCAAGAGTCGGGCCCCGATCCCAGGGACTCCCGAGCGAGAGGCGGACCGATGAATTACGAGCTCTATATGGCAGAGGCGATTGCCGAGGCGAGGCGGGGCGCCGAAGAGGGGGAGTCGCCGGTCGGCGCGGTTGCCGTCATCGATGATGCCATGATCGCGCGGGATCATCAGCGCGTTGCGCTCGGCGAGGACCCGACCGCGCACGCCGTACTCCTCACCGTCCAGGCTGCCGCTCGCAAGCTCGGCACCCGACGGCTGGCGGAGGCCACCATCTTCACCACCCACGAGCCTTGCCCGATGTGTGTCGGCGCGCTCATCGAGGCTCGCGTTCGTGCCCTTGTCTTCGCCATGCCCGACACCGAGC
>JBPCKH010000069.1:0-2872 GCA_051004475.1 Candidatus Limnocylindria bacterium
CCGAGTGCCAACGATCGACGAGTTGGTCGCGGCGGCCCGTTCGCGACTCGACCGGCTCAGCCCCATGGAGGTTCGCGCAGAGATCGAGGACGGCGCCCTGATCGTAGACACGCGGTGCGGGGAGGCACGCGCGGCGAATGGCCTTATTCCGGGCTCCGTCCATGTCCCCCTGTCGGTCCTGTACTGGCGGCTCGACCCAACCTCGGGACATGACGACAAAGCGCTATCCGACCGCGACCGCCGGATCATCCTAGTGTGTGCCGATGGCTACAGCTCCAGCCTCGCGGCCGCGACGCTCCGGGACCTTGGATTTTCACGGGCGACCGATCTTGAGGGCGGCTTCACGTCATGGGCCGCTGCGGGACTTCCCGTCGAGGCGCCGGCGAAGTAAATGGCCGCCCCCAGCGGTTAACCTGTTATCCGAGGGTCTGCCGGGTCCAGTGGGTAGAGCCTGCCGGCGGAACCACCGAAGGGCCATCGTGGTATTCGGGATCGGAGCCGCACTTACGACCAGGCGCGACCCCGGTCAGCCACGAAGACGCGTCGCTAGACGTTGATAGCAGCAATACGATTGCGAGCGCGAGATGCCGCAGCTGCCGACCGGAACCGTGACGTTCATGTTCACGGACATCGAGGGTTCGACCCGATTGCTTCAGCGGGTCGGAGAGTCCTACCGCGATCTCCTCGCCGATCACAACCGGATTCTCCGCGAGGCTATCGCCGCTGGTGGCGGCACCGAGGTACAAACCGAAGGGGACGCCTTCTTTGCTGCCTTCCCGACGGCGGCAGGCGCGGTTCGTGCCGCGGTCCAGGCTCAGCGCGGTCTCGCGAGTCAGGCCTGGCCTGAAGGCAGCGACATCAGGGTACGAATCGGCCTTCACACCGGTCAGGGCGTCCTCAGCGGCGAGCAGTACGTCGGGCTCGATGTGCATCGCGCCGCCCGGATCGCCGCGGCCGGCCACGGCGGACAGGTCCTCATCTCAGACTCGACCCGCGCGCTCGCAGGCGACGACCTTGCAGTCGGCGTGGGGGTGCGTGACCTCGGCCGGCACCGACTGAAGGACATCGAACGGCTCGAGCACCTTCACCAATTGCTGAGTGATGGCCTCGGGGACAAGTTTCCGTCGATCCGCACGCTCGATGCGCGCCTGACGAATCTGCCCCTCGAACGGAGCTCGTTCGTCGGCCGCGAGCGTGAGGCAGCGGAGGCCACGGCCCTGCTCGAGCGTTCGCGCTTGCTCACCCTGACCGGGCCCGGCGGTGTCGGCAAGACCCGCCTGGCCTTGAAGATTGCGGCAGACCACCTCGGGCGGTTCGCCGACGGCGTGTACCTCGTCGATCTCAGCACGATCAATGATCCGAGCCTCGTGCCCGCGGCGATCGCCCGGGCGCTGATGGTGCGCGAACAGCCCGGTCAGGACATGGCAGCCTCCCTGGCCGAGCACCTGCGCGACCGGGAGCTATTGGTGGTCCTGGACAACATGGAGCAAGTCGTCGATGCAGCAGACACGGTGAGTCGGCTCCTCGATGCCGGGCGGGGGCTCACCGTCCTCGCAACCAGCCGTGTCCCATTGCATCTCACGGGCGAGCAGGAGTTCCCGGTTCCGCCTCTGGCACTGCCCGACCCGACACGCATCGCCGATCTCCAGAGCCTCAACGACAACGAAGCCGTGATGCTCTTCATCCAGCGCGCCGCGAGCGTTCGCCCAGAGGTGCGCCTCACCGCCGACAACGCGGCGGCCGTCGCCGAGATCGCGGTCAGGCTCGAAGGGCTTCCCCTCGCCATCGAGCTCGCCGCAAGCCAGGCGAAACTCCTCAATCCGAGCGCGATTCTGGCTCGCCTGGGAACGACGCTGAGCCTCCTCATAACCGGACCGAACGATCGCCCTGACCGGCAGCGGACGCTGCGCAGCACGATCGAATGGAGCTACGACCTCCTCGACACAAAGCACAAGCGCCTTTTTGCTCGGTTGGCGACTTTCAAGGGTGGGTGGACTCTCGATTCCGGCATCCGCCGCCGACGGCAAACGCAGCGGAACGAGCAGCTCTTGAGACTCCACCGCCAGAAATCCAGAGGCCCCCAGCCTCCGCTTCAGCACACCCGGGCCACCCAGTGACGCGCTCGATATTCGTTCGGGCGGAGGTGTGGCATCGCCGAGCCGGTCGCGAACGATGGACGCGGCAAGCTCGGACTCCGGGAATCCTCCGGCTGCGGCGATGACGAGCGAGGCCCAGGCTCCCGGCTTGAGCACACGCAGCATCTCCCGCAGGCCACGATCGAGATCGGGAAGGAACATCAGCCCGAGCTGGCAGAGCACGGCGTCGAACGCAGCGTCCGGCAGATCCAGGTTCTCTGCGTCCATGACCCGGGTCTCGAGGTGCTCGACTCCCGCCTCGCGGGCGGCGGCGGCCGCGTACTTCAACTGCTTTGGCGCGAGGTCGATGGCGAGGACGTGGCCGGTCGGACCAACGCGCCGGGCGGCCGCGATCGACTGATAGCCATCGCCGGCGGCAATGTCCAGCACACGGTCGCCAGGTCGAAGATGCGCCAGATCGAGCATCAGCTGGGTCGCCGGAGCGTATTGAGCGCTCATCACGGGGGTCCAGCGGTGCCATCTCGCCGCGACCCCGTCCCATTGCTCACGGATGCGTTGCTTGAACGCTTCAGGCTCGTTCACGTTGCGCCTCCCATCGTCAGCCCCATCGAGTCTGGCGAGATCGTGCGCTAGAATTTGCCGGCGGCGCGACGGAACTCGCGTCGCACTTCCAGGGCGGCTAGCTCAGTTGGTTAGAGCACTTGCTTGACATGCAAGAGGTCACTGGTTCGAGTCCAGTGTCGCCCACCAACCACCCGGCTCACGCTCAAACTGAT
>JBPCKH010000070.1:0-3353 GCA_051004475.1 Candidatus Limnocylindria bacterium
TTTCGGCGGTGATGGTGGTGGTGATCACGAGCATCGGCGCCCTGGTCGCGCGGTTCTCGATCAACTACATGCACAACGAGGTCGGGTTCGCGCGCTACTTCACCGTCCTGGCGCTCTTCCTCGCGGCAATGCTGCTGCTGGTCATGAGCAGCAGCTACGCGCTGATGTTCGTCGGCTGGGAGGCAGTCGGCGTCTGCTCGTATCTCCTCATCGGCTTCTACATCGAGCGCCCCTCGGCCGCTCGGGCCGGAACCAAGGCGTTCGTGATGACCAGGATCGGCGACGCCGGCTTCCTGGTCGGGATCTTCCTGCTCGTCGACAGCTTCGGGAGCACAGACTTCGACCTGGTGTTCGCCCAGGCGGCCGCCGCTGACCCCGCCCGGATCACGGCGATCTGCCTGAGCTTGCTCGTCGGTGCGATCGGGAAGTCCGCCCAGCTTCCGCTGACGACCTGGCTTGCGCGCGCGATGGAGGGGCCCACCCCGTCGAGTGCCCTCATCCATGCCGCGACGATGGTCACCGCGGGTGTCTACCTGCTGGCCCGCAGTGCGCCGCTCTACGACCACGCGCCGGCGGCGCTCGTCGTGGTCACGCTGGTGGGCGCCGCGACCGCCATCTACAGCGGCGTGCTCGGGCTGGTCCAGACGGACATCAAGAGCGTGCTGGCCTACTCCACGACGGCCCAGCTCGGGCTGATGTTTGTGGCCTGCGGATTGGGCGCCTATGGGATCGCCGTCTTCCACCTCGCGGCGCACGCCTTCTTCAAGACATACCTCTTCCTGACCGCTCCGTCGATCCTGCACGCTCTGCACGGCGCCCGCGAGCTGCGGGAAACGGAGCGGGCCCCCACACGGTTCGGCCGCATCGCCATCGTTGGGGCGGCGGGGGTGGTCGTGATCGGGGCGGGAGCATTCGCCGCTCTCGGGGCAGGCGCGTGGGCTGATCCGCTGACCGGCACCGTGCTCGCGGCGATCACTGGTGCCGCGGCGTTGACCGCCGGCGTCCTCGTGGCCCGGATGGTCGACGTCCATGTCGTGCACGGCGATGGCGGGGCGCGCCAGGCAGGCAATCGCCGGGTCCGACTCATCACGCCGGCGCTCCTCGGTCTTGTCCTCGTGGTGGCGGCCGGCAGTGCGCTCGGGATCGTGCCAGGTGGCCTGTCCGGTACCTGGTTCAGCCAGCTCGTGGGATCGAGCGTGCCTGCCGCGCCGCACCTCCCGGAAGTGAATGTGGCCGTCCAGTCGGCGCTCGCCGTGATCTTCCTGATCGCCATTGGCGTCTCCTGGTACTCGACCGTCCGATTCGACCGATTCCGGCCCGAGCCGCGGGTCCCGGCCTCGCGGGTTGGGCGCGCGATGTACCGGGCCGCCGTCGAGCGGTTCTGGCTCGACGAGATCTACGCGGCGATCGCCGGTCGGCCTGTCCACCGGCTCGCCGCCGCGCTCGACCGGTTCGACACCGACATCCTCAACCGCGCCATCGTCGGAGGGACCACGCGCCTCGCTTCGTCGTCGCGCACCCTGGCGCTGCCCACCAGCACAGCTGGAGCGATCGACGGCGTCACCGCGCAGCCGTCCTGGCTTGGCAACGAGGCTGAGCACGACAGCGAGGTGACGCCGGGATTCCTCAACCGGCTGACGACGTCGCTTGGCAGGGCCGCCGCCCGGGTCGAGCACGACAGCGAGGTGACGCCGGGATTCCTCTACCGGCTGACGACGTCGCTTGGCGGGGTCGCCGCCCGGGTCGAGCACGACAGCCAGAAGGCACCGGGGCTCTTCGACAGACTGACGACGTCGCTTGGTGAGGCCGCCGCCCGCATCGAGCACGACAGCGAGGCGGCGCTCGGCCTCGTCAACCGGCTGGCGGTGGCCGGTGGGCGCGGAGCGGCGTGGGCCGAGGAGGTCCTGATCATCCGCACGGCGGCCTCCCTCGGCTCGGCCGGCGCCAGGTTCGAGCCCACTCTGCTCGAGATGGAGGAGGCACTCGCCCGGCCTGCCGTGTTCGGCGCCCTGGTCGCCGGGTCGCTGCTGCTGGCCGCCATCGTGGCGATCCTCGTGGCAGCCCCATGATCCTCGGCGAGATCTCGGCCAGCGACCAGGTGGGGTTTCCGCTACTGACGGTGCTGCTGCTACTGCCTGCGCTGGGAGCGCTGGCCGTCCGTCTCATCGGGGATCGTCACAAGGCGTACCAGGTGGGCCTGTGGGTGGCGATCGTCGAGCTGGCGCTGACCGGCGTGCTCATGCTGCTGTTCGTGCCCAACGTACCGGACATGCAGTTTGTCGAGCGCGGCCCGTCGATCCCTGCGCTCGGAATCGGCTACGTGGTGGGCGTGGATGGCCTGAGCGTTCTGTTCCTCCCCGTCACCGCATTGCTGGGGCTGCTCGTGATCGGATACGCCGAGAAGACGGCAACCGGCGACCTGAGCGGCTACGTCAGCGCGATGCTCGCCTTCGAGGCGACGATGATCGGCGCGTTCATCTCGATCGACCTGCTCCTCTTCTGGCTGATGTTCGTCCTCGAGATGATTCCAAGCTACCTGCTCGTCACCCGCTGGGGCACTGGGCCATTGCAGCGCGAAGCCGGCCGCCACTACGTCATGGCGATGTCCGTTGGAGCGGTCCTGATGCTGGGCGGGATCCTGACCCTCGCCTGGAACCATGCGACCTTCGGCAATGCGCCGAGCGGCCCGAGCTTCGACCTCCTCGAGCTCCTGACCGTGCCGGTGCCACTGGCCGTCCAGACGATCGCGTTCTTTGCGCTGTTCTTCGGGTTCGCGATCAAGGCGCCCGTGTTCCCGTTCCACACGTGGCTGCCCAAAGTCCTGGAACACGGCCCGATCGTGGGGGCGGGCGTGTTCCTGGTGGGGATCAAGCTCGGCACGTACGGCTTCATCAGGTTCGTGATCCCGCTCCTGCCCGAGGCATCCCGAGAGTGGTTCTGGCTGATGGTCGCGTTCGGCGGCGCGGGAATCGTGTACGGGGCGCTCCTCGCGCTGGCCCAGACCAACCTCCGCCGGATGCTGGCATTCGGGAGCCTGAGTCACATGGGCGTCGTGATGCTCGGGCTCTTCTCGCTGAACTTCGCCGGCCTGCAGGGCGGGCTCCTGCAGATGATCAATCTCGGGATCACCGGTGCGGGACTGTTCTTCCTCGCGGGCTTTCTGCACATCCGCATCGGCCGCCCGGATCTTCAGCAGATGGGCGGGCTCCTCCACCATGTCCCGGCACTGACCGCGTTGTTCCTGCTCATCACGATCTCCGGCATCGGCCTACCGGGAACCAATGGCTTCAACGGCGAGCACCTCGTGGTCCTCGGTGGCCTCGAGGTGCACTGGCTCATTGCGCTCGTCGCGG
>JBPCKH010000071.1:0-6135 GCA_051004475.1 Candidatus Limnocylindria bacterium
CTACTGATCAGCATCAGCCTGCCGCGTCTTCCGGCCGCCATCACGTCGGTCGTGCTCACCATCCAGCCCGTCGCATCGGTCCTGCTCGGCATCTGGATCCTGTCGGAGGCACCCTCGAGCCTTCAGCTGGTCGGAGTCGCCTTCATCATCGCCGGCCTGCTGCTGGCGACGGTGCGGATGCGATCCTCTCGGCCGGCAGGATGACCGTGAAGCAGGTGCGCCCGGGAGCCGAATCGACCTCGATCCGGCCGCCGTGGCGCGCCACCACGTCGTGCGAGATATGGAGTCCCAGGCCGGTGCCTTCGCCGGGAGGCTTGGTCGTGGCGAACGGCTCGAAGAGGCGGCCGCGAATGGCCTCGGCAATCCCCGGTCCGCTGTCGCAGATCATGACCCGAACGCCATCTCCCTCCTCGCGATGAACGGCGATGGTCAGCGTCCCCCGGCCATCCATCGCGTCCGTGGCGTTGTCGATCAGGTTCGTCCAGACCTGGTTCAGCTCTGAGCCGTAGGCATCGATCTCGGGCACGTCATCGGCCAGCTCCATGGCTACCGTGATCTCCCGCAGCCGATGGCGAAGGATGACGAGCGTCTGCTCCAGGCCGACGCGCACGTCCACGCGCTGCGCCGCTGCCCGATCGAGATAGGCATAGCCCTTGACCGCCGTCACGATCTCGCTGATGCGCTCGACCGCCATGCCGAGCTCGGCGAGCAGTTGATGCACCGATGCGCCGGCGGCAAGCCAGCCGCGCACCGATTCCGGCTGTGCCCGCAGGTCCGCAGGAGTCCAACCCGCGTCAACCAGGGTGGTGGCGCTGTCGTGGTCGCCGGCTTCGGCCGCCACCTCCTCGATCAGGTCTGCCCGCTCCAGCGCCGATCGCGGTGGAGCTGAGTCTGCCGACGGCAGAGGGATGACATCCGGACGGTGTTGGGCCTCGGTCGCCGCGATTGCATCGGCGAGGGCCCGTACCGAGCGAATGGCCGCAGCGGCCGGGTTATTGAGCTCGTGCGCCAAGCCGGCAGCGAGCGTGCCGAGGCCCGCGAGCTTCTCCCGCTCGCGCAACAGCGCTTCGGTCGAGCGCAGCCGCTGCATCACGGTGCGCAGGATCGCGAGCGACGACGCCGGGCGCCCGAGCACCTGAAGCAGTGCCTGGCTCGGAACTCGCAACACCTCCGACGGCTCGACGGCGGTGACCGATGCATTTCGCGGACGCCCTTCGATCACTGCCATCTCCCCGACAACGCCCCCAGGCCCGATGCGCGCCAGGGGCAGATCTCCCTCGCCGCTGCGTTTGGTGACCTCGAGCTCGCCGCTGACAATAACGAAGAAGGCCTCGCCATCGGTCCCCTCCTCGATGAGGCACTCCCCGGCGGGAAGAACGATCAGCTCGCACATGTCGACCAGATCGCGCAGCTCCACATCGGGAAGGTCCGCGAACAGCTGGGTCGCACGGAGCGCGTCGCCCGGGGTCACAGCGCGGCCAGGTACTGATGCACGAGCTGCACGGCCATGGCGCCATCGCCAACCGCGCTCGCGATGCGCTTGATTGACCGATGCCGCACGTCGCCGGCCACGAATACGCCGGGCAGGCTCGATTCGAGCAGCGCCGGCTCCCGGTCGAGGTTCCATCCATGATCGGGCGTCACCTCGGGCCCGGTCAGCACGAAGCCGCGCTCATCGCGCGCCACGATGCCGTCCAGCCAGGCCGTCCGCGGCTGCTGCCCCACGAACACGAAGACGGCCGACACCGGCAGCTCGACCTCGTCGGTGCCGGCTGCAAACGTGGCGCGCTCGAGGTGCGATGTTCCCGTCAGCGTCCGGATCTCGGTGCCCGTATGCACATCAACCGTCGGCAGCGCTGCGATCTGATCGACCAGGTAGGCACTCATGGACGCGCCGAGGTCGTTGCCGCGCACGACGAGGTGCACCCGTGACGCAAAGCGGGAGAGATGGACGGCCGCCTGCCCGGCCGAGTTGCCGGCGCCGATCACCGCCACCTCGGCGTCGCGATACAGGAGCGCCTCGGTGGTCGCGCCGCCGTAGTAGACACCCGCGCCGGCCAGCGCATCGGCTCCGCGCACCTCGAGCCGCCGATAGCTCACGCCGGTGGCCACCACGGCGGCCTGGCACGACAGCTCGGCACCATCGTCGAGCACGATGGTGCGGTAGGGATCGGCGCGCCGGATGCTCTGCACCTCCTGGGAGGAGAGAATCTCGGCTCCCAGCCGTCGCGCCTGGGTCAGCGCTCGACGCGCGAGGTCCGCGCCGCTGAGCCCGGATGGGAATCCGAGATAGTTCTCGATCCGGCTCGTCGTTCCGGCCTGGCCGCCGGGCGCCTCGCGCTCGACGAGGAGCGTCTTGAGACCCTCGCTGGCCCCGTACACGGCCGCCGCCAGGCCGGCCGGCCCGGCGCCGATGATGACCAGGTCGTAGAACGGCAACGCAGCCTGGGTCGAGAGCCCCACCGCGGCGGCGAGGTCTCGATTCGCCGGGTCGCGCAGCACGCTCCCGTCCGGCAGCACGACGACTGGCACGGCGGGATCGGCGCCGCCTTCCAGGGATTCCGCGAGCGCGCGGCCGTCGTCTGCACTCGGATCGAGCCAGGTATACGGCACCTGGTTGCGGGTCAGGTAGTCACGGATGCCGTGACCGCGAGGCGCCCATCGGCCCGCCAGCAGGCGAAGTCCCTCGAACGGTGGCCGGAAGGCGGCGGTCCAGTCGGCGAGCAGATCGTCGACGGCGGGGTAGAGCCGCTCCTCCGGCGGGTCCCATGGCTTGAGCAGGTACTGGTCGAGTCGGATCTCGTTGATGGCACGGATGGCCACGTCGGTATCGGCGTAGGCGGTCAGGAGGACGCGCTTTGCCTCCGGCTGGAGGGGCAGCGCCTCCGTCAGCAGCTCGATGCCGGTCATGCGCGGCATGCGCTGGTCGACCAGGAAGAGGGCGACTGGGTCGCCGCGGCGAGTCAGCTCGCGGACCACTTCCAACGCATCTGAGCCGGAGCCGGCACCGATGACCCGGTAGTCGCCGGCATACCGCGCGCGCAGGTCCCGCTCGACCGCCCGGAGCACCGGAGCGTCGTCGTCGACCGCCAGGATCACGGGCTTGGACGCCATGGCGGCGAGTGTACGGCCGGCCGACGCGCTACGCTCCACGCATGCTGTGGACCATCGTCGTCATCCTGCTCCTGCTCTGGTTCTTGGGCTTCCTGCTGAAGCTGTTCGGCGGCGTCATTCACGTGCTGCTCATCGTGGCGCTCGTGATCGTCATCTATCGGCTCGTCACCCGCCGGCGCGTCTTCTAGACAGATGCTGCTGACCGGCACCGGCCGCCTGGCGCCGTCCGGCCTCTCGCCGTGGGCCATGCTGGTGCAGGAGGGCCGGATCGCCTGGGTCGGATCACCGTCGGATGCGCCCGATGGTGAGCGCGTGCACCTCGGCTCGATGCTCGTGACGCCCGGGCTGGTGGACAGCCATACCCACCCATGCTTCGCCGGCGATCGATCGGGCGAGGCGGCCGCGCGCCTCGAGGGCGCGCCGTACACCGACGGCGGCATCCTTCGAACGGTTCGCGTGACGCGCGCCTCCGACGACGCAACGCTGGAATCGCTGGTCGAGGGACGCCTGCTCGCCGCACTCGCCGGGGGCACCACGACGGTCGAGTGCAAGTCCGGGTACGGACTGTCGCTCGAGGAGGAGCAGCGCCACCTGCGGATCATTACCCGCGTGGCGGATCGGCTACCCATCCGCGTCATTCGTACGTTCCTCGGAGCCCACGCGGTACCTCCGCAGGCGACCTCCATGGGCGAGTACGCAGCTCACGTGGCTGACGACATGATCCCTGCCGTCGCCAGTGAGCGTCTTGCCGAATTCGTTGACATCTTCGCCGATGAGGGATTCTTCGACCTCGCGGCCTGCGAGCGCATCGGCCGAGCTGCCAACGCGACCGGCCTCGGCCTGCGACTCCATGCCGAGCAGCTGGCGCGCACCGGCGCGGCCGAGCTTGGTGTGCGCATGGGAGCCGCATCGGTCGACCACCTCGAGCAGCTGGACGCCGAAGGGGTGGCCGCGCTGGCCGCCTCTGGCACCGTTGCGACACTCCTGCCGGCCCCGGCAATCGTGCTGCGCGATCGGTTGCCGCCGGCACGTGCGCTGCTCGACGCCGGAGCCACGGTCGCGGTCGCCAGCGACGCGAACGCCGGCACGTTCGGCGGGTTCGGCGCAATGCCGCTCATCATCGGCCTTGGCGCCACGCTGCTGGGTCTGACCGTCACCGAAGCGCTCGCCGCGGCCACGGCCGGTGGTGCGGCCGCCCTGCGTCGCACCGACATCGGATCCCTGCGGCCGGGGATGGCGGCCGACCTTGTCGCCTGGGACGCCGAGCACGAGGGCGCATTCGCCCTGCGACTCGGCGACGTCCGGCCCCTGCGCACGTGGATCGGCGGAGTCGAGGTCGACGCCCCGTCATCGATCCGTCACACGACCGGCTGATGATCGAGCCTTGCGACTGTATGGACTGATCGCCGTCGCCGTCCTGGTGTCCGCCTGCAGCGCAGCGGCGCCGGATCAGACGGCGCCCATCGCGGCCGAACGAGAACCCGGCGACGAGCCCCTCCGGCCTCGCGCCCCGAACGCCCCCGCCGGCGACCTGGACCCCGAGGTCGGTGACGCCGTCGACCGGCTGATCGAAAGCTTCGGTGCAGGCTCGTTCGACAGCGGCGCGCTCGACGTCGTGGCGGCATCGGGCGATCCGCGGCTCGCGTGGCTCATCTCCGATCTGCTCAGGTTGGTGCCGACCGGCCTGACCGAGCAGTCGCTGGTCGATGCCTTCAGCGCCCTGACCGGCGTCGACGCCCGTGCCGCCGATCAGTTCGGTCCGTCGAGCTGGCAGGCGGTCACGAACCTGATGATCGGCTGGGACGTCCCGGAGCCGCCGGCGTACCGCGAGATGAAGGCGGCGCTGTATCTCCGCGTCGAGCCCGCCTGGGCGCCGTTCTTCGCTGACGTGGACGCCGACATCGACTGGCGCTGGATCTCGTGGGGCGGAGTCTTCATCGACGACCGACCATCCGGCGATCGGCAGGCTTGCGCGCGCGGGTGCATCCCCGCCCTCGATGACCCGACCCTCACCGCGGCCGCCGACGGAGGCTGGTATGCCGATGACCGCACGGTATTCGGTGTCGTGGTGAACGACGAAGCCGTCGCGTTCCCGAAGCACATCATGGAAGTCCACGAGATGGTGAACCTGACGATTGGAGGACGGCGCGTCGGGATGCCGTACTGCACCCTGTGCGGCTCGGCCCAGGCCTACCTCACTGACGAGGTGCCGGCGGGAGTCGAGACGCCAGTCCTGCGCACCACCGGCCTGCTCTCGAGATCGAACAAGGTCATGTACGACCTTGTCACGGACTCGGTCTTCAACACCTTCACCGGTCGCGCGCTGTCCGGCGCCCTGCAGGACGCAGGGATCGTGCTCGAGCAGACCACCGTCGTGATCACGACCTGGGGCGAATGGAAGGCGGCACACCCGGACACGCGGATCGTTGCCCGCGACGGCGGGATCGGTCGCGCCTATCCGGACGACCCGCTGAGTGGACGGGATGACGACGGACCGATCTTCCCCATCGGGCAGGTCGACCCCAGGCTGCCGGCACACGCCCAGGTGCTGGGTGTCATCGGTCCCGACGGCGCATCGGCGGCGTTCGCGGTCGACCAGGCGGCATCCGCGCTCGCCACGGGTGATCCGGTCATGATCGGTCCGATTGAGATCTTCGACGATGGCGGTGGTCTGCGGGCTCGCGCCTCGGACGGTGCCGAGCTTGCCGCGCACCAGGCATTCTGGTTCGCGTGGAGCCAGTTCCACCCTGACACTGCGCTGTGGACCGGCCTGGATCCCAAGCCGGGCGTGGCCGAATCGAGCCGGCCGGCGACGACCCCGGATCCGCGAACCGCCTTCGTCGCCGCGATGTGTCCCGCCCTCGCCGAGCTGGCGAAACTCGAGGCGCAGCTCGACGCCCTCCGCAGCGGCGATGTCGAGGGTTCCGCTGCGCTCGCGCTGATCAGTGAGGCACGCGGCGCGATCGCGGCCGTGCCCGACTGGCGCGCGGGCAATGGCCTCCGCAGCGCGATGCTCGAGTC